>JARGOJ010001131.1 GCA_029210225.1 Planctomycetota bacterium | reverse complement strand
TGATCGCCGACTTTGGTCAAACTTACCTGGTCGATTGGGGTCTCGCGGTGACCTTCAGCGACTCCCTCGCTCGGAACACAGAGATTCTCTCTCGTCAGCAAATTCAATCACCTGCCGGGACTCCAGGCTATATGGCGCCAGAGCTTGCGCTAGGTGACGGCCAAAAGCAAGACGAACGAGTCGATGTCTACCTCCTCGGCGCCTGCCTTCACGAGATCCTGACAAAAGAGCGCAAACATAGTGGCAAGACCATCCTCGAAACCTTACGCCGCGCCATTGCTTCAAAGCCCTATCAGTATCCAACAAGCGTCCCTCCTGAGCTCGCGCTGATCGCCAATAAAGCAACCGCAAGGGATCCCGAACAACGCTTCCAAAGCGCCGATAAGCTCCGTCAAGCTCTCGATGATTACCTCGACCACGAACAAGCCCACAAGCTCATTCACAAAGGCATGGAGAAGACCGATCAGATTGAAAAGCAGATCCTCGGGGAGAACTCAGCGGAGCTTGAAGAAGTGATTCACAGCCTCTCAAAGGAAGCTCAGTTTGCCTTCGATAATGCTCTCGAACTCTGGACAGACGCCCCGAGCGCGCTCTCGGGACTCGACCGTCTTCACTCGATCTGCCTTGACTACGCGGCGGAGCGCGAAGACCTGAAGTGGGCTCAACGATTGCTCGGAGCTATGAGAAAAGCCAAGGACGAGCATCATCAAATCGTCGAGACCCTCGAACAGAAATTGGAAAATCGTCAACAGGAGCATCAACGACTAAAAAGCGCCGCGCAAACTCTCGACTGGTCCGAGCTATCCCGCCCCCTTGGTAACCTATTCATTGTTGCGGGTTTCCTAGGAATGTTCTGTAGCATTGGCACCAATCTGATCTGGCAGAACAACATGTCCCAAGCCAAGCTCTGGGTGCCCGTCATTTGGATCCTCTTCGCGTTACTTTTAGCGGTCCTCGCGTTTCCGCTCCTATGGAGCAATCGCGGCCGGGTCCTCGCGCTCCGTATGCTCGGCATTTGGGGCACTATCAACCTCGCTTGTCTCTCTCACGGGATCATCCTTGTCGCACGAGATCAGCCCCGGCATCAGGGGGTCAGCGACGTCTGTTTTATGTTTGCCATTGGCCTTGTCGCTACTGCCTTTCAAGCCCGACGCTGGCTCCTCGCCCCCGCCACAATCTTCTTCCTGGGAGGATGGGTCACCTTTGCCTTTGACGACTATTCGATGGAGATTTTTGCGGTTATCTGGGGTGTGATTTGGTGTGGAATCGGCCTCGGGCTCAGAATTGATCAGGATTTTCTTGCCTCAGAATCTTAGGAGATGAAGGGCAGCCTTGTAGATATGCGAGAGATCAGAGATAATTTGAGGAATGAACCAAGCAAGCGGTACCAAGGAGACGATGGTTATGATGAAGAAATTAAGCTTAGTCGCGTTTTGCGCGTTACTCACTTTGACAGGTTGTAAGGTCACGGTCGAGAATCGTCGCCGCCGGTCTAGCAACAACACTGTGATTGTCTACCGTCACGGCCACGGCAGCCACCGCTGCGGCAGAAGCTGCTCCTATTACCGCGCCCCTAGAACAACGGTCACGGTTTATGCTCACGGAAACAGCCGACATCGCTGTAACAGCCGCTGTCGCTACTACCGTGCGCCTCGCCCGGTCGCTGTTGTTGTCTACTCACACGGCGATAGCAGACACCGTTGCAATAACCGCTGCCGCTATTACCAGGCTCCAAGACGCGCCGCCGTTGTTGTTTATCGCCACGGGCACTCTCGCCATGTTTGTAACAGCAGCTGTTCCTCTTTCCGAGTCGGCGTAGGTGTTGGACGAGGTGGAGTGAGAGTTTATGTCCACGGCCATCGCAGTCACCGTTGTAACCGGAGTTGCTCCCGCTATCGCCGTTGATTCTCGATCGAAACGAGCGCAACCAACGAAGCTCAGCTGAGCCTAAAAGAGAGAGACGAGACCCCTATGCGTATTGCGATTGCTTCCGATCATGGAGGCGTCGAGGCCAAATCCTCATTGATCCGTTTTCTCAAAGATCAGGGGCATGAGGCCCTCGATATGGGCACTCATAACAGCGAGAGCTGCGACTACCCTGACTATGCCTCAGCTGTCGCCAAGGCCGTTCAAGGTGACGCCGATTATGGGGTGTTGGTTTGTGGAACCGGCATCGGAATGGCGATGACCGCCAACCGCTTCGCCGGAGTCCGAGCCGCGGTGATCGCCGATGCCTTCTCTGCCAGCATGTGCCGGGAACACAATAATGCCAACGTCATCTGCTTCGGCGCTCGCCTGCTCGCGGTTCCTGCTATGGAACGCTTCTTGGATGTCTTCCTAAAGACGTCCTTCGCAGGAGGACGTCATGAAGGCCGAGTGGCGAAAATCAACTCTTACGATTGAAGCGCTTTAGCTTAAGTCGATATCGGGATAGCGCGCTGTCACGGTGGTCACGATGCCACCCCGTGGTCGGTATTCCCCGGTCACTTCGAGGCGTCTTGGTTGAACAACTCTCACGAGGTCTTCCAGAATTCTATTGGTCACGGCCTCGTGGAAGATGCCGACGTTTCTAAAGCTCCCCAGGTAGAGTTTGAGAGCTTTCAACTCAATACATCCCTTGTCTGGAACGTATCGAATGACGATGCGGCCGAAGTCGGGCTGAGCGGTCATAGGGCAGACAGCGGTGAACTCTGGGCAATCGATCGTGATCTCATAGTTTCGCCCAGGATACGCATTCTCAAAGGTATAAAGCTCCTTGCAAGCTTCATCCAAGACCTCTGTCCCCG
>JARGOJ010000073.1:1538-16738 GCA_029210225.1 Planctomycetota bacterium | reverse complement strand
GATGTGATCGTAGGTTGTCTGAGGGTTGCGTTGCTCAAAGGCGATCCAACGACTATCGGGAGACCAGGTTGGGTTGGGGTAATAAACCCCCAGAGTCCCGTGGCTGGTCGCGATAATCGTGATCTTCTTGGTCTCGGGAGTGATCATCGACAAGGTCCCGGTCTTATCAGTGAAGGCGAGGTGCTTGCTGTCTGGACTCCATTCAAGGCTGTAGTAAAAACCGCCGGTTGATAAATCGAAGACTCGGGGCTTCTTACGACCTTTGTGATCTTGGATGAACAACTGATATTCGCCGTTCTGATCGGAGAACCAGGCGATGTGGCGCCCGTCGGGAGACCATCGGGGAGTGCGGTCGTGGGCCCCAGAGCTTTTTGTCAGCTGACGTGCGTGGCCATGCTCTCTGGGGAGAGAAATGATCTCGCCCCGGGCCTCAAAGACAGCCCTCTTACCCTCGGGTGAAATCGATGCAGAGCGGACAAAGCCACTCACTTTCTGCCACCGAGCCTTGGCCATGAGACCGTCTGTGGGCACGTGAATACGAAGCTTCTTGGTGGCGTCGTCTTTGGGATTATAGAGGTGAAGGGCTCCAGCTTGTTCGTAAACAACGAGGCCGCCCCCTGTCGAGAGATTGCGAATATCAAAGTTCTTGAAGTGGGTCATCTGCCTGACTTTTTTGTCCCCGGGTTTATAGCTCCACATGTTCATGATACCCAGGCGATCCGAGGCGAAGTAAACCGTGCCGTTGAGCCAGGCGGGGAAGGTATCAGTGGCTCGGAGGTGAGGAATCTCTTCCACCTCGTGGGTCTTCACATCGTAGATCCAGATGGGGGTTGTGCGCCCGCCGCGGTAACGCTTCCAAGAGCGAAAGGCGTCGGGGATGGGCGTATAAGCGATGTGGGTGCCAGCCTTGTTCATGCTGGCGTGGGCGACTTTGGGAATGGGGAGGCGGCTCGGGCTGCCTCCATCCAAAGAGACCTTGAAGAGACGGGCTACGGGAGCGCCGCCATAACGACCGCTGGCGAAGAGAACGTGCTTGCCATCGGGGGTCCAATCTTGGACGTAGTCTCGTCCTGGGTGCCAAGTGAGGCGTTTCGGGAGTCCACCGGCGATGGACATCACATAGACGTCGGTGTTGCCGTGGTACTGGGCGGTGAAGGCGATCCATTGGCCATCGGGGCTGAAGCGGGGGCGTGACTCTGAGCCGATGTCGCTGGTCAAGCGCCTCGCGGTGCCTCCGTCTCTGTTGCAAATCCACAGATCCTGGGCATAGACGAAGGTGACATGGCTGCTTGAGACGTCCGGGTCCTGGAGCAGGAGGGTTTCAGGAAGATCTGCAAAGCAGGCCGACCAAGCAAACAGTGTGACCAAAAAAGCCATGGCTTTGGGGTAGGGAGCTTTCATGAAGGAATCCTTGGAAGGAAGTTTTTTCAAGCCCAGGAGAGCTTGTCGATGGTGTCAATGAGTTGTCGAGGAGTCTGGAAGCGTTCATCGCGTTTTTTGTTGGTCATGATCCCGATTAAGTCGGCGACCGCTGGGTTGAGGTCGGGCTTGATCTTCCGTGGGTCAGGGACGTTCTCAAGGATGTGGCGGACGAGGATGGCGCCTTGAGATTTGCCGGTGAAGGGGACCTCCCCGGTGACGAGATGAAAGAGCGTGATGCCGAGGGAATAAAGGTCGCTGCGAATGTCGAGGTCTTCTTCGCCTTTGGCTTGCTCTGGGGAAATATAGAAGGGAGTTCCCACGGTGGTGCCGGCGAGGGTGACGCTGGGTTGGTCGGCCATGTCTTTGAGCTTGACGATGCCGAAGTCGCAGAGCTTGGCGTCTCCGGTCATGGTGACCATGATGTTTTCGGGCTTAATGTCTCGGTGGAGAATGCCCTCTTTCCAAGCAAAATCAAGGCCTAGAGCGACATCTCGGATGTATTTGACGGCTTGCCTCTCGGGAATGGTGCCTTGCTGTTTGAGCAGCCCTTCGAGGGTTGAACCATCAATGAATTCGAGGGCGAGGTAGTAGTAATCTTCGGAGCCGCCGAAATCGTAGGCCCGGACGATGTTGTCGTGTTGAAGGCGCATGCAGGCGATGGCTTCGCGCTTAAATCGTTCGAGATATTGACTGTCGACGGCGAGGCGCAGCGGCAGAACTTTGAGCGCGGTGACCCGGTCGGTGAAAATATGTCGGGCCTTGTACACCACGCCCATAGAGCCTTTGCCGAGCACGCGGATGATTTCGTAGCCGTAGATGGGGCAGTCTTCGGGCTTGAGAGGGTTGTCGTCGACGAAGGCGGGAAAGCGCCCACTCACATTGCTAAACGCGTTATCGGAGGATTCGTAGAGCGCTCTCTCAGGATCGACTTTGGGTTCTGTGATCGGGGCGTTGATGGCTGCCTTGGCTTCTTGCTTGCTCCAGAGGTTCTCGGTTTTGGGCTTACGATCGGGGGTCAGGCCGAGAGTATCGAGGACCTTGTGTTCTTGTTCGACAGAGTACGGAGGATGAAGCTCGGAGAGGACCTGTTGGAAGTGGGCTTCGCTCTCGGAGACCTTCTCGGCGTATTGGATGGCTTGGTCGGCTTGAATGTCTTGCAGGGTCTCGCCATCAATGATGGCGCGTTCGAGCAGCATCATGCCGAGGCCTTTGTTAAAGCAGTTGCGCTTTTGCTCGGAGACGAGGATACGGAGGGCTTCTTTATTGAGGTGTTGTCGCTTCAGGATGATATTTGCGAAGAGCTTTTCCTGAACGAGAAGCTGGTGGCGGGCAGCCGCTTTTTTGAGCTTTTGGACGTGGTTCTCATTGATTTGTCCCGCATTTTTTAGGTCTTCAATTAGACCCACGATGCGGCCCTGCTCGAAGCTTTCATGAAGCCGCTGCAAGGATTCCCATATTGTTTGGGGGGCGACGACATTGCGCTTAATGAGAAGTCGCCCACAATAGATGTCGTGGAGGCTTGGCAACGCCGCATCTCCGCGTATCAGAGGTGTTGGATTCTTGTTTTCCTTATCCTACACTAATTTCCTTAGCGACTTTTGACCTCAAAGGATGCCTGCGATGAAATTTTCCAAGCTCTCCGCTCTCCTAACCTGCTCAAGCTTTGTTCTTCTGGGCGCTTTGGCGAGCCCTGCGACCGCCCAAACGGCCCAAAAGAAAATCGCGAAGGATCAGAAGACGCGCAAGGGATGGGCCAAGACTCCTTCTCTTTTTTTTCCCGGGCAGTCCATCACCGAAGACATGAAAAAGCGATTGACGCACTACGAGATCAGCGAGAAACGTTTTCCCTGGACCATGACCCTCATTCGCCGAAACAAGACCTATGAGAAGTGGGCCCTCACCTTCCCTACCGCCGTTAAATCAGGAATCAAGGTGAACGACACCGTCCACGCGACCTATTACAAGCCCCTTCGGGTTAAGGGCAAAGGCCCAGGCTGTGTTGTCCTTCACCACCTCGGGGGGTCCTTCGAAGCCGAGGAAATCATGGCCGCCCACTTTGCTCAGCATGGCGTCGCCGCCACCACCTTGACCTTTCCTCTCTATGGCAAGCGTGAGCCGAAAGACATGAAGCGCCGCCTGGCCATCGCAAGCCCCAAGGATCTTCTCAAGTTCGGCCGCCAAGCCGTCGCCGACGTGCGCCGTATTTCCGACGTCCTTCGCTCCTTAGAAGAAGTCGAAGACAAGAAGGTCGGTGTTCTTGGGGTCAGCTTGGGAGCCATTATTGGCTCGCTGTCCGCAGGCATCGATGCACGCTTCGCGAAGGTGACCCTGGTCCTCGGCGGCGGCGGCTTGAAGGACATTTTCTTCAACGACTCACCAGAAGTTCGGGGAATGCGTCGATACATGGACCAACAGGGCATCGATAAAGCCAAGCTCGGTCGACTCCTGGATATCATGGAACCACTGAATTACGCGGCGCGCATCAAGACGAAGCGAGTCCTTATGCTCAACGGATCCCGGGATGAAATCATCCCTCCCGATTGCACGAAGGCCCTTCACAAAGCGATCGGCAAGCCTGAAATTCATTGGTACCGCACCGGTCACTACGGCGCAGCGCTGCACATCTTCAACATTATGCGCCGCGCCCTGAAACATATGCGGAGTTCATAAGTGGGTCGACTTTGTAGTATCGCGCTAGCTTTATCCTGCTTGCTCTTTGGCCCGGAGATTCCTTCTCTAGCCCAAGATAACCAAGGGCGACTCCTCTCTTTTGGAAGGGAAATCACCGACGGACAAAGCTGGCAACTCGACTACGAAGAAGAATCCGAGCAACGCCTCACGGTCGAAGGCCGCCCAAGACCACCCCGCAAAACAAGAATCGCTTTTAAGGCGAAGGCTGAATTCACTGGAGGCTCAACCCTCGTTGATCTCTCGGGCTTTTCGGGGAATTACTTGGATGTCTCTTGGAAAGACAAGAGCGCAAAACTCGTTCTCACTCACAGCAAAGACGGCTACAAGCCCAAATGGTCTGAGGTCGATTGGGCCGACGCTCAAAGCAAGCGCTCACTCACCTGGCTGAAGTCCATTTTTAAGAAGGGTTTGCCCCAGGCCATGGGCCTCGTCTTTCTGCCAAAAGAGAAGGTCCAAGCCGGCTCAAGCTGGTCCATCTCTGTCGAGGATTGGTTGAAGATAGGCCAGCGCTCAAAGGCCGACCTCAAGGGCTTCAAGGGTCAGGGCAAAATTGTCGCCATGAGCGCCGACGGCAAAGCTCGCTTCCTCATAAAGATCAGCTACCAACCAACCCGCTTCGGTAAGAAGAGCTTCGAAGAGAAGGCCCACTATGAGTTGACGCTCTCAGGCACAGTCTCCCTTGAAGACCCTCAAAAACCCTTCCAAGTCACCACAGAATCAGTGCTTGAGGGGACCGTGATGGTCGAGAGCCTACCGGGGCACAAATCAAAAACAAAGGTCTACTACAAGCAAAAGCGCATCCTGAAGCGCTCATAAAGCTCTAAGAGAGAATCATCCGTCCATCGTCGCTGAAGATTGTCCCTGTCTCGCCTCTCGCGAAGGCTATGAGAGTGGCTCCAGCTTCTTCGGCGAGCTCGGCAGCGAACGATGTGGGGGCAGAGACGCTCACAATAACGGGGATGCCAACCCTGAGCGCCTTCATAATCAGCTCGAAGCCGCTGCGCCCTGACAGCACGAGCACCGCGTCTTTGAAATCAAGCTCTTCAAGTAAAGCCGCCCCCAAGACTTTATCCACCGCGTTGTGGCGCCCGACGTCTTCTCGTAAGATGCGCATCTCTCCAGAGATAAACAAAGCGGCGGCGTGAGAGCCTCCCGTTCTTTGAAAGCAGTCCTGCGCAGGCTTCATAGCGCCCGCGTACTGCGCGGCGTCTTTCAAGCTTAACTTCGGGCGAGCCGGAGTGAGGATGGGCAGGTCCTTGGAGATGCTCTCGATTGATGGAACCCCACAGAGCCCGCAAGAAGCGCGGATCTCATGGACCCTTGTGAGTCGACCGCTACGCGCCAACTCGCCGTCTTTGAGGCGTATGGCCAAGCCAGCCACGCCGTCTTTATCGAAGGCCTTCATGCTTTGGATACTCGACAAGTGAGGGATGATCCGTTCACTGACCAGAAAGCCCCGCGCCAGCTCTTCGTCATGCCCCGGGCTCCTCATTGTGACCAACTCCTCCTCGCCGATCTTCAGAATGAGCGGTTGCTCGACGACAATATCGGTTTGATCTCCGGAAGGAAGGGACCAGCTTTCAACAGATTCGTTCATTGTGTCTTTGACTGTCTTTTCAGGCTCATGAGAGCGTTCGGAGCGGCGAAAAAGGGAGAAAATTGACTTGAGTAAGGAGGACGGCCGGTTTTTCCTTGCATTATGGACGATATTTGGTTTTATCCTTGCGATCTGTAGACGTCACGGAAGTTTTGTTGGCAAGGAATGATTCAATATGGCGAAGCGTATGTTAGGTGATCCCATTGGGATTATGGACCCCAATCAGTTTGGTTTTTCTGAGTGTATTGAGCGCTTGATTAACAAGTGCAACTACAAAATCGATTATGACGGTGAGACCCACCATACGACGGTTCGCCGTTTGAAATCTCGTCCTTACAGCACTCTCGGAGCGAAGACATCCTGCCGGGTCATTATGAACCGCGGTGCTCACTGGAACCCCCACTTCAACAGTTTCTTTTTGATGGTGGCTCCCTCCGTTTACCTCATCAATGACATGATTTCTTTCAAGTCGATCGATAAGAACTGTAGCTACGGACAAATGCACGACTTGGGAATGCGCATCCCAAAGACCTGGGCGATTCCTCAGCATGACAACTCTGAGGTTACGAAAGACCCAAAAGCCAAAGATGAGCTGATCTTCTGTTACCACGAACTCTTCGACCTCAAAGAGGTTGGCGATGCTGTCGGTTATCCTGCCTACATTAAGCCACAAGACGGCGGCGGCTGGGTTGGGGTTTCTCGGGTCGAGAACTACGAAGAGCTTCACACAGCTTATTCGAAGTCGGGCAAGAAGCCTATGAACCTTCAAGAAGCCATCGACTATACAGAGTTCGTTCGCACTGTGGGTGTTGGTCCAGTCATGATGCCTATGCACTACAACGCGGCTGCGAAACACTCCCACGATCGCTATCACCGCAGTGATACTCAAGTCGTTGAGCACAACTTCCTCAGCGCCGAACACTATCAAGAGGTTCAGCGCTTAACGAAGATCATCAACGCCTTCTACGGCTGGGATCACAACTCTTGTGAGTCTTTGATCGATCAAGAAGGCCACGTGCGCCCCATCGACTTCGCCAACGCCTACCCAGATTCAAGCCCCATTTCTCTTCACTACTACTTTCCTGAGCTTGTGAAGGCTATGGTTAAGTGGCTGACCTTCTGCGCTGTCACGAATCGTAAGAAGCGCGTTGATTTCGCTTATCTCTGGCCTCGCTTCTTCGCCGTCGCCGAGAAACTCCACGCCGGTGAGCTTGACTACGCCGGAGCGATGAAGGAATACGAAGCGATCGCCGATGAGCACTTTGACACCAAAGCGTTCAATGAGTTCTGCGCGAAGCATATGACCGACTTCGATCAGGTCGCCCTCGAATTCTTCGACAGCGATGAGTTCCTCAGCATCCTCCAAAAAGATGTCGATGACTACTTCAGCATTCCTCAAGAACGTCCTCAAAAGATGGCCCACTACACCGGCATCTTTAAGTTCTGGGTCCAATGCGAGAAAGATCGACTCGGCGTGAAAGCCTGATTTAGCAAAGTCCCAGATAGATTGATAAACAGAGGAGCGGCCAAGGGCTGCTCCTTTTTTTATGCTTCCTGAGCCCGGGATTTGGTGTCTGCCCGGGATTTGGTGTCTGCCCGGGAATGTAACAAATCCAGGGCAGACACAGGGTCTGCCCCTACGGGCCAATCATATAGCCGAGAGCCGACAGCAACACGAAAAAATGTAGGGGTAGACGCCACCGGGGTGCCGGACCACGGGCGCCCGGCCTGTGTCTACCCTGGATGTGGTGTCTGCCCAGGATTTGGTGTCTGCTGAATACCACACCTTTAACGGCCCTCGACTTCTGCTTTGGCGCCCGCTCTTTTACAATGGTGGGCTCTTCACAATGTCATTGTTGAGGTAAGAACTATGATTGATGAAAGCAAAGAAAAGTCTCGTTTTCCGAGCAAGCGCGATGGACTGCTGATTCTTTTGCTGTTGTTGCTGAGTGTTGATTTGGGGCTGCGACTGCTGACTCCTGAGGCGGCTCTTGGAAAAGAGACCAGGACCAAGGAGCAACGGCGAGAGCGGCGTCGGGATGCGACGGTTAAGGCTGTTATGAAGGCGGGGCAAGCGGTCGCCAATATTTCGACGGAGCGAGTGGTGAAGACGCGACCCCATCGCCGAATGGATGTCTTCGATGACTTCTTTGAGGGCTTTTTGCCTGGTCGCGGGCGCTTGCAGGAGCGAAAGACAAGAAGCCTTGGCTCGGGGATTATCATTGATGGGTCGGGTTACATTTTGACCAACGCTCATGTTGTGGCTCAGGCGAGTCGCATTGTGGTGACTTTGAAGAACAACGAGAGCTTGAACGCACGTTTGGTGAATCTGTCGGAGGATCACGATTTGGCGCTGTTAAAGGTGGAATCGAAGAAGACCTTGCCGACCATTGCTTTGGGGCGGTCGAAAGATCTGATGATTGGTGAGACGGTGATTGCCCTGGGGAATCCGTTTGGCTTGGAGAACACAGTGACTCGGGGCGTGGTGAGCGCACGGGATCGGCGTATTGTGAGAAGTGGGAAGGCTTTGCCGGGGACCTTCTTGCAGACGGATGCGGCGATTAATCCGGGGAATTCTGGCGGGCCGCTTATCAATATCGATGCGGAGCTTGTCGGTATTAACACGGCGGTGCACGCGACAGGTCAGGGGATTGGCTTTGCGATTCCTGTCGATCGCATTCGGGAGATATTAAACGACTTGTCTAAGGTTGAGACCATCACCGACTACTGGCTTGGTTTGGACTTTGAAGAAGCGTCTGGCGCGGCCCGGGTCAAGCGGGTTGTCGCGGGGAGCCCTGGGGACCGGGCCAACTTGGCGCGGGGTGATATTTTGAGGACGCTTGATGGGGTGAAGGTCCGGTCGATTTTCGACGTGAACAAGATCATCCTTAAGAAGCTCGGGAAGAAGGCGATGATTCTTGAGTTAGAGCGAAGTGGAAAGCTCTACCGGGCGAGCCTTTTGCCTACCTTGAAGCCCTCGGTGGCTCTGGTGCAGAAGCGCCTCGGCTTATCGGTAAAGAGCTTGATGAGTGGTCGTCCTGGAGCAGCGAAGGGCGTCTTGGTCAAATCGGTGTCGAAGGGTGGACCTGGGGCCAAAATTGGCGTGGCGACAGGGGATATCATCGTTAAGGTGGGTCGCATCGTTGTCGATCGAAGACGGGGCCGGGCCCGGGAGATTTATCGTATTGAGTCGGTGGATACTCTGGCGGGATTTTTGGAACAACAATCCGCAGGATCTGAGGTAATTATATATGTTATGCGTGGTTCGAAACAGCTTGTGGGTGAGGTAAAGCTCCGTTGACAGAAAAGTTCAGTGTCGTTCCTGAGGATGCTCCGGCTTTGAAGCTGAGGCCTCGTTGCCAACGCTGCGGGGGGCGGCCAAAATTGGGCGAGGTGATATGCCCGGTCTGCGAGATCGATATCACAAGCCCCGACTCGAAGATCCTCCACAAGCCTTATACCGGCGGCATGGTGAGCGAGTTTTTCAAGGGCATGGGTTACTTCCTAACGGGAATGCAGTTCTTGGTCAGCCATCGTTCGCTTTGGGTCGTGGCCATCGTTCCAACGATTATCAACATGATAGTTCTCGGCCTGACTTTTTGGTTGGCTATCGAGACCGCGGGTTATTACACGGCGGGAGCGTCCGAAGACATCCTTGAATGGAAGGACGGCGGCTTTTGGGATCAGACCCTTTATTACACCTGCGCGGGTCTGCTGTGGATGGTGGATGCCCTCTGGTACATATTGATCCCGTTGGTCGTGGCCTATATCTTCTCTCTGGTGGGCAAATTCATCTTCATGCCATTTATGGAGGTTTTGTCGGAAAAGACGGAAAAGATATATTTGGGTCATGTCGTAGAGAAAAAATTTACCATCGGGCGATTTTTACGAGAGCTTTCGGTGAGTGTCTTTAACGGCTTGCTGGTCTTGATCTGCCAGATCGCCGCCTCAATATTGCTGCTTCCTCTCCATGCGGTGCCTGTTATTGGGAGTGTTCTGTGGTTCCTGATCCCCGGTTGTTTCTTCGCCAGTATGGATTATACGGATATGAATTTCATAAGAAGACACTACGATATTTCAGGGCGATTGCAGGTTTGGTTGGATCGCAAGTGGCGTTTTCTAGGTTTTGGATTTGCCTTTTTCTTCTTCCTGGGAACACCAATTCTTAATATTCTGACGGGGACCTTTGTCATTCCGGTGGCTTCTGTGGGGGGCACGTTGCTTTTTCTCGAGTTGGACAGAAAATAAGCCTGCTTTCGGGATCGCAAATCGCCTCCGAGTGTCTTAGGCTATCGGGCTTTGTTGAGATGCCTTTGGTGGAAGGTTGAAGGGAAAATAGATGGGCATCGAAAAACGGCGCTATCGCCGCCTCGAGACGAACCTCGACGCGAAAATGAAAGACCTCTCTAATCCAGAGGGCGAGGCGTTCGACGTCAAGATTATCAACCTTGGCCCCGAGGGCGCATTCGCTCACTCGAAGACGCTACTCGATAGCCAAACAGAGATCTCACTCTCATTTCGCCTCGACTCCTATCCCATGGAAATCAACGTCATCGCAAAGGTCCTTTGGCGCAAAGGCAGCGGCGAAGACAAAGAAGATGGCATGGGCGTGTGCTTCACTCACATCCCCCTCTTCGAGAAGAACATTATCATCGACTACATTCTCCGCCGCTACGCCGAGCACCAAGCCCGAGAGCGCGCCAGTTAAGCCTTCCCGTAGCTCGTGAGTCTCCCATGAATCCCGTTTGCGCCACCCACGACGCTCCAGCTCCCCAAAGCTGCCAGCGTTGCGGTGACTTTCTCTGCTTGCGCTGCGTCAAAGACCCCATCTTCATACTCTGCAAAGACTGTTTCGGACAGAAACACCAAGCTTGGGTTGAGAAATGTGAGAAGGCCGCTCCCAGGCATATAGCCATCATGTGTCTCGGCCACTTCCTATTCTTCGTTCCCATCCTCTTCGGCCTCGCCATTTACCTAGAGATAGGAGAGCTGCTCCTCTTTGCGCTCCCTGCTATCCTCAGTGGTGTAGGGCTCTGGGAGCTCTATCGCTTCCTTATGAAATGGACTCGTCTCGCCAAGGACCATGACGTGCGCGTTGTGAAATACAGCCGCGCCGAACAAGATTGGATAAGCTCAATAGAGAGTTTCATCAAGCTCAGTGAAGAGGATCAGTCGAAGCAACGAGATAAGTTTCGGGATGAAGAAACCCCGACTCGAAAGAAGTGGGAGCAGCTTCTGAAGGACGAGGTGAACCGAGATATCGAGCTGCGGGACGTCCCTCCTTGGCTCAGCCTTCCATTTCTCACCTCAGGCCTTCTAATTAACTGGTGGCTTGGCTTTGATACCGTCCCAGGCGTCTTAATGGGCATCTATTTTGGCCAGGCCTTCGTCCGAGTTTGCCATCACATCTATCAATCAATAAAACAACATTCCTAGCTTCTTTGAACGTTCAGATAAGCCCATCCGTCCTCCGATATAGACATCAATGAATACTCTATTGCTCGGAGGCAAAGGAAATGAAAGGGTTGCAACAACGTGGGTGGGTCTTACTCGTCCCCCTCATAACATTGCTTGTCTGCACCTGGGTCCATTTTTCCGACTTCGGTCCAGAGAACCTTTGGTACGAACTCTGCGCCAACGTAGCCTTCGTTGGAGGCAGCATCTCCGCCACCTTAGCCCTTCTCTTCGCGTTTGATTCCGGACAAAAGCTCCACAGCCCTGGGGACAGACCCGAATCGGAGAGCATCCCCGCCAAGGCCCCCGTCGTCGCGACCGAGGAAAGCTCTAGCAAACTTGAAGAAGTCCTTGGAGTCCCGCCCACAAAAGAGACAAAAGAAGCCGAGCTGAAAGTCGCTCAAGAGGCTGTTGAGACCGTGCCTCCAATCAAGAAACCCGAACAAAAAGAGACTCCTGACGAAGACTTAGAACCCGAAGATCAAGGCAGCGAGAGCCTCGAAGAACACAGTGAGACTGAAGCGCTCAAAGATGAAGCTTCCGAGGCTTCCGAGGCTTCCGAGGCTTCCGAGCCTCCTGCCCCGCTCCCGAGCCCAGCCAAGCAGCTTCCTCCCGAGCGTCAGCGAGTGTCTAAGCGCCACCGCTTGCCGGCCGCTGAGGAAGAGCGTCGCCTCTGGCGAATTCGTCAATTGGAGCGAGAAGTTGAAATCCTCGCCTCCATGCGTGACCTCTCTCTCATCGCCAACGATGACGCCGACTTCGAAGGCATCCTGACCCGCGCCCTGGACATTCTCCAGAGCCTCTTCGAAGCCACAGAGGTCCAAGTCTTCCTCGTCAAAGACAAAGCCCCAGACAAGCTCCTTCTCTCAGCCCTCAGGAAGAAGAAGAGCACGACCTTTGGGCAAGTCGATGCACCTCTCAGAACCATAGGCAGCCGTGCTCAGGCTTTAGAGGCATTGCAGCGGGGACGCGGCGGAACGAGCTTTGTTGGGCAGCGCATGAACGCCTGGGTTGTGTTGCGCGCCGATCAAGAAGCCATCGGGGTCCTCTCGATCTTTGTTCCAAGCCGAAAACGTGGATCACAATGGGCTTCGGAGCGCTGCTTCGAGCTTGACCGCCTCGCCAAGCATATGGCCCTCGTCATTAACAAGCCAACTCTCTACGATCGCGCCGTGCTTGACGCTCTGACTGGGCTCTACAGTAAACGTCATTACTTAGATCAAGTCCCCAAATCGATGGGAGCGTCCCGTCGCCTCAAGACTCCTCTCACCCTCATCATTGTCGATGTCGACCACTTCAAGAGTATCAATGACAACCACGGTCACGTGACTGGTGACTTAGTCCTGGCGGCGGTCGGGCGAATCATTCGGGAGTCGATCCGAGACTACGACGCGGCCTATCGTTACGGCGGTGAAGAGATCTGCATTATCGCCCCAAACACCGATTATGAGGCGGGCTACCAGTTCGCAGAGCGAATCCGTCTCGCTCTCGAAGCTCAGGTCATCCTCGGAGATCAAGGACAGAAGATATCCATCACCGCGAGCTTTGGAGTGTGTATCTGTCAGCCAAAGCAGACCCTCTCCCAGTTTATGGCGGTCGCCGATGAGTGGCTCTATAAAGCGAAGCAAGAGGGGCGCAATCAGGTCAGGCCGACAGTCAAAGAGATTAAGTCTCTTTGATAGTCAAAGAGTTTAAGTCTCTTTGATAGTCAAAGAGTTTAAGCGTCTTTGAAGAGGTCGGGAGCGACCTCCATGTCTTCCTGGCGAACAAATGTTCCTCGCGCCCTATCTTTCACAATGCCAGGAAACTTCAGCACCTTGTTATGCATGACAACATAAATGCCAGGCTCAAGGATTTGAACGGCGAGTAGGGCTTCGGCGAGGTTCTGCATGGCATCTGTGTTCTTGAGGGCGAAGGGACGCATGGCTCCGGTGAGGACAATGGGAGTCTTCGGTGTGCCGATCTTCTCGAACATGAGCCTGCCAGTTTTGGCCAGGCGGTCCGTGCCGTGAATGACCACCACTCCATCGTGATAGCGAGAGTGGACTGAGGCGTTCTCAATGATCTGGTCGTGATCCTCCGCCGTCATTTCAACGCTGTCTTTATTCATGAGGCTGACGCGATTGATTTCTATACCACCCGTCTCAAGAGTGGCCATCATGACATCGAGGTTGGAGAGGTTGTTGGTCATGATTCCTTGGAGCTCATCGTAGGTCTTCTCGATGGTTCCGCCCGTGGAAATCAGCGCAATGCGTTTTTGTTTCATGCTTCTATCCCAACCCTCGTGACGACTCGATCCGCAGTGAAGAATCTCAGGCTCGGATCTTAACAAGGACACAGGTTATGAAAAACCCGGATCTCTAAAAAGCCTCGCCCGTCCAAAGGCGCTATGATTATCTTTAACTTCTGGCGAAGTCGAACGCCTTCATTCTGCACTCCGTTTTCCCTGATAGAGGATTGGTCATGGACCTCTCGAACTTCGAGAACACAGCTATCCACCTGAAGCTCTTTGAAGAGCTGGGAAAAGCGCCGGGCAATCTGTTCTTCTCGGCTCATAGCTTGCAACGCGTCTTAGCGCTTTTGCTCCTGGGAGCTCGCGGTGAAACCGCCGTTGAGATGGGTCAGGCGTTATGCTTGGAGGGCCTTGAGTTGGAGGCTCACCGTTTCTTTCGTGAGTTAGGAGCGAAGCTCTCAAAGTCTGCGGGAGATTGTATTCTCAATGAGGCGAATCGAGTGTGGGGGCGCCAGGGATTGCCCTTTGAGCAGAGTTTTCTAGAGGCCCTGGACCAGGGCGCTTTTCAGGGCGCCGATTTTTCAAAGAAAGCAGCGCTGGTCAAAGAGATCAATGATTGGGTCTCGGCCCAAACCCGAGGCAAAATAGCCTCCATTATCACTGAGAAGATGCTGACAGAGAACACTCTCTTAGTCTTAATCAATGCCCTGTATTTCAAGGGGCAATGGAAGAATCAATTTGACGCCGAAAAGACGCGGGATCAATTCTTTTGGATTAATTCTAAAGACTTTGTCTCCACTCCAATAATGACCGAGTTTAAGGGGGACGTGAAGGAGAAATTCAATCATCTAACCGAAGATGGATGGGACTTTCTAGAGCTTCCCTACGCGGGCAGCGATTTGGCTATGGTCTTTATCAAACCGACGGTCGATAGAGCCTGCAAAAGCACGATGGACTTGCTCGGAAAGGTCTATGCTAAGGGCTGGACGAAGCCACTGAAGCTCTCTAGATCTCTCAGTGAATTTAAGATGACCCACAAAGAATTGACAGCGACCCTAAGTAAGATGAAGCCGACCGACCTGCTGATTAACATTCCACGCTTTCGCTTGGAGCATAGCTATAAATTAGTGGACCCTTTGGCAAATATGGGAATGAAGCAAGCCTTCTCCGCGACCCAGGCCAATTTTCAAGGAGTTTTGGCAGACCCTGATAATCCCTTGTTTATCGGTCT
The DNA here is from genome assembly GCA_029210225.1 of Planctomycetota bacterium. Lineage (GTDB taxonomy): Bacteria > Planctomycetota > J058 > J058 > JARGOJ01 > JARGOJ01. The sequence goes on along the minus strand of JARGOJ010000073.1, from coordinate 2,110 downwards.
GGTCATTCAGAAGAGCTTTGTTGAAGTGAATGAAGAAGGCACCGAGGCGGCGGCTGTGACGGCTGTTTTAGCGAGAGCCGGTGGGGCTCCGAAAATCAATGTTTTCAGGGCGGACCATCCCTTTCTGTTCCTAATCCGAGACCGGAAGACGGGGCTGATTTTATTCATGGGGCGCGTTGAGAATCCAATGCAGAAAGCGTCGATACGCTATCTTCCTCCTGAAGACAAGGGGTTGTGGCAGAGCTTGAGGGAATGGTGGGGTTGAGGATAGACGCAGCGAATTTTTTCGAGGAGCGTGGAGCTAATAATTGGACGCTGCCAAGGGAGTCTTTGGTGATAGCTGGGGCAAAAATCAGCAACTTAATCGTGGGGTCGTGCTCTCAAGCGCTTTATGTATTCTGACTCACAATCAAGCTCGTCCCTTGGTGCTTCCCTAACAAGACGTCTGGCGCGAGCCACTCTGAAGATAGAATGCGAATCGTTGGGCATATAGCCCAAAAGTGTGCCTTGGTGCTTAGATTTGCTCAAAGTTTTTGGCTGTGGTCGTGAATTTTCAATCGATGTTGTATTAT
>JARGOJ010000073.1:0-1528 GCA_029210225.1 Planctomycetota bacterium | reverse complement strand
ATGACGTTTATGAAGACAAAAATTATTGCCGAAATAGGTATCAACCACAATGGATCACTAACACTTGCTAAGAAGCTAGTTGATCTAGCAGCTGTGGCAGGCTGTGATTACGTGAAGTTCCAAAAGAGAAACCCTGATGTCTGTGTCCCCGAAGACCAAAAAATGAAAATGAGAGAAACTCCCTGGGGAACCATGACATATTTGGACTACAAATATCGGATTGAATTCGGTGAGCAAGAATACGATGAGATTAGCAAACACTGTGAGAATCGGGGCATAAAATGGTTTGCGAGTGTGTGGGATGAAGATTCCGTGGATTTCATGGTTAACTACACCGATGTCATGAAAATACCCTCCGCACTCATAACGGACACTAAACTTTGTGAATATACGCGAAAGCATTGTAAGACGATGCTTGTTTCTACGGGTATGAGCACGGAGGAGGAGGTCGAGCAGTGCATTAGAGGTTGTAATCCAGATGTGATTTTTCATACAAACTCGACTTACCCATCTCCGGTCAGTGAGCTGAATCTAAATTATATCCATAGGCTAAAAAGTCACTATCCCGATAAAGAAGTCGGATATTCCGGGCACGAATATGGGCTTGTGACATCGATAGCAACAGTGGCCATGGGTGCTTCTTGGATTGAACGGCATGTCACATTAGACAGGACGTTGTGGGGATCAGATCAGAGTGCGAGCGTTGAGCCTTCGGGCTTGTTGAAACTAGTCAAGGGTATCCGAGAGTTAGAAAGTTCCTTGGGGACGGATGGTCCCCGGGTCTTGTTAGCTGGAGAAACTAAAAAGAGAAAGTCGTTGAGAAAATAATGGGGATATATGAGCTAGCTAAACGGTGTACTGATGGAAAGAGCCCTGTTGAGAAGAATAGCCTGCCAACTGTCCATTCACTTGTTTGTGGACCATGAAATACTAGTAGCCTGATATGATAATAAGAACAGTGATTTTAGCTCGCGGTGGAAGTAAAGGCATTCCGAAAAAAAATCTACTCAAGATCAAAGGAAAGCCACTCCTCCAATACACCATAGAGGCCAGCTTGGCTTCCAATGTCACAGATACGTGGGTTAGTACGGATTGTGCAGAGATCGCCGAGGCTGCATTGTTAGCAGGAGCGAATCCATTCGAGAGGCCAGAGGAATTCGCGACGGATACTTGCAAGAGTGAGGATGCTCTCGTTCATTTTTGCCAGAAAATGAAAAGTGATTATGTGGTGTTCATTCAACCCACCTCTCCCCTCTTGGAAACAAAATACATCAATCAAGGCATATCTATGCTCAATGATTATGACTCTGTGTTCAGCGCCTATAAAGAGCACTGGATTCCGCGTTGGACCCTCGACGTGAAGCCACATAAGTGGCAGATAGATCATCGTCCTCGACGACAAGATAAGCCAGAGCGCTATGTTGAAAACGGTGCATTCTATATTAGTTCACATCAAGCCATACTTGAGACGAAATTAAGATATTCCGGCAATATAGGTATCGTTGAAATGCCCTATAGTAAAAGCTTC
>JARGOJ010001130.1:1844-2796 GCA_029210225.1 Planctomycetota bacterium | reverse complement strand
AAGCAGAAGAGAGCAAGTCCAAGCGAAACCGTTACACCGAGTTAAGTGAAGACATTGGCGAAACAAAGGCCTCGGCTCGCGAAGAAAAAGCCTCGGCTCGGGCGGAAAAAGCCTCCGCTCGCGAGAAGAAAGCCTCGGCGCGGCAAAAGGCTGCGAACCCGTCCTCGAAGCAGAGCGCCCGAGCGGACAGCGCAAACCCAGAGAAGCGTGGTGATAGCCGACGCCGAAAGAAATCAACAGGCCGCGTCCCGACCCAAAAAGGCCAGTCCGGGCGAGAAAAAGCGAAGAGCGGGCGGGAAAAAGCGGGCAGCGGACGGTCCTCAGCAAAACAAGCCGTCGCCGCAGAAGTCCAATCTCTCAGAACTCTCCTCGATCGCACAGAAAAAGAACGACGCTTCTATCGCCACCTCACCGTTGGCATGGTCGTCTTCCTCATGTTGCTCATGTCCCTGCTCTTCGTGAAGCTCATGTCTGGCGACAGCGATGACGAGCAAGACAAGACAGACGTCGTCAAAAACTCTGCTAAGAACAACTCCGGTCGTCGTCCCGCAGCGATGGTGCTCAACCTCCCTAAAAACGGACTTGAAAACGCCAAGCGCCTTGATGGAGATGTCTTCGCCAACGCCATCCTCCCAATCCTGAAAACGAAGTGCGCGGCCTGTCACGGACCGAGCCATTCGAAATCGAAGTTCCGCTTTGACCCCAACAACGAGAAGCAAGCCCTCGCAATGGCTGCCAGCTATGTCCTCCCAGGGCGCCCCGACCGAAGCTTTCTCCTGCAAAAACCCCTGCCAAAATCAGAGGGAGGAGAAATTCATAAGGGGGGCGCTGTCTTTAAGACAGACTCTGAAGACTTTCGCGCCATACACGGTTGGATCAACGACGTAAAAACCCCAGGGCAAGACAACAACCCTGAGACGCCCGATATGGGAAACTCTGAACTAGCACCTAT
>JARGOJ010001130.1:0-1834 GCA_029210225.1 Planctomycetota bacterium | reverse complement strand
GCTGTCGGCGAGCGGGTCGTTCTCGATTCCGGAAACTCCGTCTCGAAAACAAATAACACCCTCGTCGTGACTTGGTCTATCGATCGTAAACCCGCAGCAAGTCGCTCTTTCATCGACGATGACAGCGGAACGACGACCTCATTTATCCCTGACGCTCCAGGAGAATACCTTGTCCAACTTGTCGTTCAAGACGACACCCTGACTGGAACAGCATCAGTCATTGTCACCGCGACAGGGTCTGGCTCCGGGAACATGGACTCCGACCCAGCTGACCCCGATCCCAAGCCAAAACCAAAGGCCGAGCCAAAAGATGTCGGGCCAGCTATGGCCGTCGTCGCCCCGGTCTACAAAAAGCTGACTGGCCAGGACCTGACCGATGATATTTACAAGAAGGTCAAAGAGAAGACGCTAAGGCGCACCGCTCGAACAATCCTTAAGCGGACCACTGCGAAGGTCTACCTGCTCAATAACGAGCTAGTGACTTTTGGCCTGACCGGCGCATCAAAGCCCCAAAGCTACTATCTAAAAATTCTCGCCAAGCCCCTCAATAAAGACGAAGGAAAGCTCATCGACTTTGCCTTTGTTGAAATGGCCATCAGCCCCTACTTCAACAGTAAGCACAGCGATGCCAAGAGCTGGACAAACGCCATCTTCGAGTCCTTTTTGGGGCGTAAGCCGAGAGGCGCAGAGAAGAGCGCGACCATGAAGATGTGGAGCTCGAAAGAAGCCAAGCTCTTTGGCGCGAAAGGCCGAGGACAGGCCGACGCCGCCGGAATCCTGGCCAAACAACCGGAGTTTGTCAAAAACTTCTTAAAGCGGAGCTACAAACTCTATATGGGAACAGATGCCGAAGACGCAACAATTGACAAGGCTTATGCGAAATACCAAGAGACCCCCGAGGACTTTTGGAAAATCATTGAGCGCTGGGTTGTCCCTAAGAAATCCTGACGATTTTTCATTGGAGAACTGCTATATTAGGCGCGCTCAGGGAATTGGGTGAGCTTGAGAGAGTCGGATTGATTCACCAAGCGACACAGAGAATGGCTCTGGAAGAAAGCGACTTGTGAACTCCATTAATACGCCCTCAGATATCAGTCCTTCTCAAACTTCTATGGGTGTTCCAGAACTCGCTCCCAGGGTCCTCGTTGTCGACGATTCCGAACGCATCCGTACTTTGCTCAGTGAAGTGCTAAGCACCGAGGGATATCAAGTTCAGCTCGCCGGGAACGGCGACGAAGCCCTCTCAATGATCGCTGAGTCGCCCCCCGATTGCATACTCTGCGATGTCATGATGCCTCCGGGAATCAACGGATACGAGATCTGCCGCAGACTGAAGAACGACGAGCACACACGACTTATTCCCATCATCATGATCACCGGCCTCAACGACATCGACAACAAGATTCAAGCGATCGATGCAGGCGCCGACGACTTCCTCACCAAGCCTTTTAACAACCTCGAAATCATTGCTCGCGTTCGCTCACTGATCCGCTTCAAGCGTCTCAACGATGAGCTGGAGAACGCCTCGAATGTTGTCTTCGCTTTGGCTCGCGCTATTGAGGCCAAAGACCACTACACTGAAGGTCACGGCGAGCGAGTCTCGGTGCTCGCGACGTCTCTCGCTGAGTACATTAACCTCGATGCTCGAAGCATCGACGCCGTGAAAAAAGGTGGCGTGCTCCACGACTGCGGCAAGATTGGCTGCCCCGACGCCATCCTGAACAAACCAGGACCGCTGACTCCCGACGAATTCAAGATCATTCTCCGGCACCCAGAAAATGGCTGGGAGATCTGCCGTCATTTAAAGTCGCTCCAACATGTCCTCCCTGTGATT
>JARGOJ010000072.1:9625-16785 GCA_029210225.1 Planctomycetota bacterium | reverse complement strand
GTCAAGCAACGCCATCGCCTGGTTTGGGGACTACGAAATCCTCGGGGAGATCTCCCGAGGAGGTATGGCGATTGTCTATAAAGCAAGGCAACCAAAGCTTAATCGCATCGTCGCCTTGAAGATCCTGCTCGACCGCGCTGAGGCCGACCCAAAAGACATCGAACGTTTTCGCCGCGAAGCCATCGCGATCTCAACCCTTCGACACCCCGGCATCGTCGCGGTCTTCGAAGTCGGCGAGATTGATGGTGTCGAGTTTTACACCATGGACTACGTTGAAGGAACGACCCTCGACAAAGCCGTTATTCTAGAATCACTCGGCGCCGAAGAAATCGCGCAGGTCTTCGTGAAGGTCTGTGATGCGCTTCATTTTGCCCACTCCCGAAAGATTCTCCACAGAGACATCAAACCCAAAAACATCCTCCTCAATCGACGAGAAGAACCCGTCATTGTCGACTTTGGGATCGCGAAGAAAGAAGGGGATAACGAACTCTCCGGGGAGTTTGAAATCCTTGGGAGCCCCGCCTACTTAGCCCCAGAGTATATTTCCGGCGATGCTCCCTATGACATCCGCGCTGAGATCTACGCAACTGGCACCACCCTCTATCAATTGCTCTCCGGCAAAAATCCCAATGACGACGTCGACACCAAACACATCTTCACAAACGCCAAGGCTCGGGAGATTGTTCCTCTCAAAAGCATCGCTGGCAGTGTGCCACCCGTTCTGAACGAAATTGTGATGACATCACTCTCCAAAGACCCGAATAAGCGCTATCAAAGCGCTCGAGAGATGGCTGATGACCTTCGCCGATTTTTAGATGGCCAGGAGATTCATGCGAATTACTCACCGCTTGTGCTCAAGTGGCGAGTTATGCGGATTAAAGTGATCCTCGCGCTGGTTCTTATCGTCTCGGTGATACTGACTTTCTCGTCGGGTTACTACACTCGGCGACTCTCAACACAAGACATGTCCATTGAAGAACTCAAAGAGACCGGCATCCGTTGGGAAAATCAATTCTATCAAGCCAAATACGAGCAATTGGAAAGACTCATCAAAGAGAAGCGCTATGAGGAACTCAAAAAGCAAAGCGCGACTTTCTATAAAACCTTCCCTGGGGCAAAACGTAGTGAAGCCGGACTTGAACTGCGTAAGAGAATAGACAAGCTCGTCAAGCGACGTTAACTGCTCGCTAACGCCCGCCCTCTCTCATCAACTCTCTTGTCGTGAATAATTTGGACGCTAAGCCTTCATTTGCAGCCCAAGTTCTGAAGCGAATCCAAGTCGTCCTGTTCTTGTTAAGCTCCTTCATCTTGGCCCGATAGGGACGGTAAACACCGCCGACCACAGACCACCGCGAGTTCTCCTGGATCTTAATGAGCTCGCCCTTCTTGTTGTAAAAGTCGACACGCATAATGACGTAACGCTCCGAATCCACATAGAGCAATCGCTTGCTATACGCCTTCAAGGCCCGGACTTCATTGGCTTTTGGGCGAGACTCAATCTGATAGGTTGGCCGTCCTTGAACCTTCTTTCGGGCCAGCGTCTTATAAGTGTGCCCATCCAAAGCCTCAGCCCTTAAATCCTCGAATGAAAAGCCACTCCCGGCGAAGTTCTCGATAGATTGACTTCTCGCGACCCGCTTCACTTTGCGGCGACTCGGAATATACATCCACTGCTGATCGTCGCCGTCTTTGGCCTCAATTGTGAGGACCGCCAAGTTCCTAAAGGCCGCAGGGGATGTAAATCGGAACATCGATTTCTCTTTGCCATCCTTGCGAAGCACATAACGAATCAAGCTTCGTGTCCGATCGAAGCGGCCGTTCTCTTCGACGCGAATGTCAATGACAGAGCGCTCATCCTTCGGCAGAGACTTCGAGGCTCGGAGCCTCATGATCTTCAGTGCTTTCGGTAAAGTCGACTTCTTGCTTGGGGCAGGAGGCTTGGTTTTATCTGGGACTTTCTTGGGATTCTTGCCCGGTTTTTTGGTCGCAGCGCCAGCGTCCTTGCCACCCCGATCTTCAGGCTTCCCTGTGTTTGCTGGCTTATCTTTGCTTGGCTTTTTAACCTTTTCCTGAGCGCTGGCTGGGGTCGCCACGCAAAGCAGCGTGACGCAGATCATCCCTGCCTCAAAACACTTTCTCAACGTTGCGCTCTCTCTCCGATAAACCACGTATTGCCCTCTCAATGACTCTCTCTCATCTTTTTCCAATGAGACCAATGACACAACTAAAAACTGACTTTACCCACGAAAAATATCCGGTCGTTGTCGCGATACTGACCGAAGAAAGTCTCTCGCGGTCCCGAGAAGTAATCGTGACCCGCCTCAAATCTTAAATTGTCGGTAATGTCCCAGACCATTTTCGACTGGAAGAAGAGATTCTCCTTCCCCCTCAACACAAAGATAGAAGTGAACACGAATTGAAAGGTATCTGAGAATTGATAACTCAAGCGACTGGAGATAGATCCTCGAAAGCCACGGGCTAACTCGGCGCGCTCCCGAATCGTCGCATTAATCGTTGGAATGAATGGCGCCGCGATGGCCTGCAGTTGAGGACTCAAATTCGTCAATAGGTCCTCGACCCCCAAAATCTCTCGCTCATCTATGAGGACCTCATCGAGATAATCCAAGAGTAAGACAATATCGTGATCGGCAATGACATTATTAAATGTGTAATTAATCCCGAGGACATACTGAATATAATCGTCGCCGGTCTTCTCTCGACTATCGAAATAGGCACCCTCACCATGAATCTGCGTCTTCTTCAGGACGTCGCCGACGAAGCCATCGACATCGAGCCAGCCAAGCGTCGTCGCGAAGTCAAAGCCGTAGACACGGATTTTTTCATAAAACAACTCCGTCACAAGGGACAAGTCTGGTAAGCCGTTCGCCCCCACAGCCCCCTGAAAAGCCTGGACCCGCGTCAATGGAATCTTGTTAAAACCATCGTAATACGACGCTGAGAAGTCCCATCCCCCCAAGCTCCGTGATACCCGACCGCCGAATTGGATAGCGTCTTCATCGTCAGGGAATTCCCGTGTAACGAACAAATTCGGTGTGACCGTCGCGGCGCCAACTGGAATTGAAATAAAAGGAATAGCCGGAGAGAAACGCTTCTGATTCGGCGGAATGCGAGTTGGCGTAAAGAAAGGAACAAAGATTCCCTCAAGCTCAAACTCGGCGATGTAGTAATTCAATCGCGCCGCCAAAACTCCCATCTTCTTATTGTCGAAGAGGTCGGAGATGTCTTTTGGGTTGAAGTTATCTGTGGGGTTCTGCAAGTCCCCTGTTCCCCACGCAATTGTTTGAAAACCAGCGCGGATATCGAGACTTCCCAAAGAGCCCAAGACATACAGCTCGTCGAAACTAGCCTTCGGGCGGCGCTTAGAGCGATTCTCATGATCTTGAATAACACGGTCGCTGTATGCATCGTCATCTAATTGAATGTAAACCTCGGAATACAACGATAAAGGCCCAACTAGAGGCCCCTTGTATTCCAATTCACCCCGCGCCTCATGGCGAGTTCGCCGAAAGCGTCGATTCGATTGATCTTCATCGTCAAAGTGCGTCAAGTTCTTATACGCAATCGATCCATGAATGGCCTCCTTGGCCCAATCCCAAATTTCCACGACTGGGTGCTTTCGAGTCTCCTCCTCAGAAGACCCACTCTCCCCGCTATCACCCCAGGAGTCTTCGTCTTTCTCATCGCCCCAAACTTCGTCGTCTTCGCTGGATTGACTGTCTTCACCATCGCTCCAACCGTCATCTCCTTCCCCATCATCCCAACCATCATCGCCGCCGCCATCTTCGCCATCATCCCAGCCTTCGCCATCATCCCAGCCATCATCCTCGCCCGTTTTTGGCTTCCTGAGCTCGCTGAGATTGCCGGGTTTTTTAGTTAAGGTTGCGACCACGTCTCCCCGTCGCTCAGCCGCGGCTTTGTCACGCTCCGATTGTTTTCGTGCGAGGTCCCTTTCTTCCTGTGATTTCTTGGAAGCATCGAGGCTTTGCTTCTCTTTGCGAAGCGCTTGCTGGAGCTCTTCCACCATGCGCCGATAAGCTCGAACCTGCTTATTGTTTGCCCGGCGTAACGCCGCATCCTTATCTCGCTGTAATCGACGGGCCTCTGCAAGGCTGGCTTTTTCATCTTCGAAGGCCTGGTCCTTGCTGGCCAATTTGGTCGCGAAGTCCTTTTGCTTCGCATCAGTCACCAACGCAAGCTCAGCAGCGAGGGACTTTCTCTCATCAGCGATGACTTTGCTCAGATCGGACTTCGCGTTGGCAAGTATCTTTGCGCGCTCAGCGTCATAGGCCAATTCATCTTCGCTACGCCCCTCTTTCTCTTTGTCCCAGCCAGCTTTGTTACGCTTCGCCGCCTCGCGGGCCAACCTAGCATCCTTCTCGGCCTGAAGCTTCGCGTTCCTGAGGGCTTGAATATCAGGATCGGTAGAGTCGGCCGTTGACGCGCCGTTTAAGGCGTAATAAAGACCGCCGATGGAGCAGGGCCAGACGAGGAAGAGCAATAGGAGGAAGAGGAGAAGCAATTTTTTGCGGCGTTTTTTCTCCTCTTCGGTGTTTGCTCGCTCGCTTCGAATCTCTTTGCTGAGCTTTGCAACACGCTTCCTCAGCGCGGCTAGCTCATCGGCGAGGCCGCTGTCGATATCGCTCTTCGATATCTCTTCAAGATCGGTGCGGTTGGGGACGCGATCATCGAAGCTATCAGGGTCGATTCGTGAGGCGTCGGTTACCGGAGCTTCGACGAAGGCACCGGCGATAAAGGAGCCATCACCGAATGCCGCATCGACATAGGAGCCGCTGTCTGAAACATCGTCGCGAGGATTTGGGTTGGGCTGCGCGGGCCTCCTGGCCGAGATCTGACCGGCCACCCGGGCCGAACCACCAATGATGGAGGCGCCAAAACGCATCGACTCGGTGTATTCCTCGTCGTCATCACCCACGAGGATAATGGGCTCCGAGATATGCTCGTCTTCATGAAGGTCATCAAATGGAGCTTTGGGCTTCTCAAGGTCGATGAACTGCCCCGACTCGGAGCCGCTATCCACAAGGATGTCCGTGCCTCGTGTCCGGCTCGGATTGGGGTCGATAATCTCCGAATCAAAGTCTAGAGGGATGAAATCCTTTGCCTCCTCATAGATCTTCTCGACCACGGCGGTGTCGACATCATTTTCATCGATTTCTTCCAAGGTCCGTCGAAGGTCGTCATCGAGGCGGCGCTCCCACGTTTCCGTAGCCCAAGCCGTCGGATTAGCCTCGGCGATGGACGACTCGCCGACCGGTTCAAGAACATCGAAGGATCGCGTGACCGCTCCCTGACTTTCCTCAGATACGGGATCGAGGGATTCCATAGAGTCAATCGCGTCTAGTGAGAACGCTGAGTCGACGGTGCCCATCCGCTTCGCTGAATCGGGATGGATACGGTAGAGGGTCTCGACGCCATCGAGAGAGTCTTCGTCGGATAGGTCATCATCAAGGCTCGCTGTCGAGGGGAAATCGCCCTCGGCGCTCTCCGTCGATGCTATCTCAGAGTCGGAAAGGCCGAAGTCTGAACCACCTAGTTGCGAATCACCGGAGACTCGTTGCGAATCACCGGAGACTCGTTGCGAATCACCGGAGACCGAGCCGCTGTCTCCGAGATAACGTTCTCCGGAGTCGCTTGACCATGTGAGGGCGTCGACAATTGAGCTTTCGCCGGATGACTGACTGAGGTCGTCGACAAATGAGCCTTCGTCGGATGACTGATTTCCAGCATCGACCAAGCGCCCATCCTCAGACGGCTGCAGAGACTCTTCTCCATCTTTCGTTTCCCCAAAGGGGAATCGGATGCGCCGGCGGATGTCCTCACTATCATCGCGTTTTTTAGGATGATCCGCCTTGCCGTCGGTCAACTTCAAACCTCAACTCTGAACCAAGCCCCCATAGTAAGAGATTTCCATGGATAAGCAGAGCATTTCTTAGAATCGGAATCCCAACACGTTGACTGGCGCTTTTCCCGACAAAGAATTAGACTTGGGGTGTGCATGCTTCAACTGTTTTTATCGGATTCGCTGTTTTATCAGGACTCCGAGCCATTTTCGGGCGTTTTCATCTAAGCTTCGGTCGCTATCGCAGTTACTTCGATCAACTGTTGTTGCGGGCGTGTTGGCTATTGCTCTCCGTGCTCTTTTTACTCTCTTGGTTCACCCGTCCTCATACGACAGCGCCAGAGTTTAACGAGACTGATAGCCCCATTTTGGTTTTCCTACTCGTCTGTGCAGGCCTCCTCGAATTCTGTAGTCTCCTTCTATATAGGTCGCGAATCGAAGGCAAAGAACTGCTTGTGAGGACCGATGGTTTTGGTGAAGTCCGCTTGAGCAGCGCGGAGATTCGTCTTCTTTTCTCGATGCGTTCTGGGCCCCAAGGGATCTCGAACGATGTGTGGCTACTCGCGAAACGTCCCCACAGGCCTATGGCGAAACCGCTGATCTTGGTCTCACAGGTTCTTCTGAGAACCGCTGATCGCTATCCGTTCAAATATCTGGTCCTGGCCGAAGTCCGGTCAAAGAAACTTGCGGATCGGATCACCCTGGATATCGCCGAGCAAGTGGGCACCTCAACCTTAGACATTGAGATCTCGGCGAACGCCAGCGTCCTCAACCCACCCTCAGACACAAAAGACAGCGCCCCCGTAAATCCACGTCCTCAGCCAGAGCCCATTCCGCAAAAGTCGGAACCCGAGGAGAGCGGTGAGGCCGATGTTCCGCTTGGCGATGAAGCGACCCAAGCGCGTTCTTAAGTCTTTTTCCTCTCAAGAATTAGCGAGCTCTCTCTGGCGCCCTCAAAGATTGTTTTTTTTGGCGAGGCGCTTCTTCAGCTTAGTTAACTCAGGAACCGAAATGATGATTGTGCGACTCCCACATAGACCTACCGGAGCTGCGCGGGTTCTCTTCGATCATTTACGTGTTTGAGCGTTAAAAACTAACTTTGGGGGTATGGCATGTTGTTTTTGAACAAGTTACTGGGCTTGTTCTCGGTGGATATGGGCATTGACCTGGGAACAGCGAATACGCTAGTCGCAGTGCAAGGCAAAGGTATTGTCCTCTCCGAGCCATCCGTCGTCGCAGTCCGAAAAGGAACCAACAAGGTTCTTATGAACGGGCGCGCCGT
>JARGOJ010000072.1:8690-9615 GCA_029210225.1 Planctomycetota bacterium | reverse complement strand
AAATGCTTGGCAAGACTCCCGATGGTATCGAGGCCATTCGCCCCCTCAAGCACGGCGTGATCGCCGACTTTGAGGTCACCGAGGCCATGTTGACTTACTTTATTCAGAAGGTTCACCAACGACGCCTTGGAGTTCGGCCAAGAATCGTGATTGCGGTTCCGGCCCAAATCACAGCTGTTGAGAAGCAGGCGGTGTATCACTCCGCAGAGCGCGCCGGTGCCAGGAAGGTCTACCTAATTGAAGAGCCTCGCGCCGCTGGAATCGGTGCCGGCCTTCCCATTGAAGAAGCCCAAGCCAGCATGATCGTTGATATCGGTGGTGGAACAACAGAGATCGCGGTCATGTCCCTCGCTGCGATCGTGACCGCCAAGAGCCTGCGAATTGCCGGAGACAACTACGACGACGCCATCGTCAGCCACCTAAAGCGCGTTCACAATCTACATATTGGCGAGTTGACCGCCGAACGAATCAAGTTCGGTATTGGCTCCGCCGCACCGCTCGACGAAGAGATCACCATGCAGGTGAAAGGTCAAGACGCCTCCACAGGTATGCCACGAGGCTGCGTTGTGACCTCCCAAGAAATCCGCGAAGCTCTCAGCAAGCCTGTTATGGCACAGATCCAAGCGATTCGCCAAGTGCTTGAAGAGACGAAGCCAGAGCTCGCAGCCGACCTTGTCGACAGCGGTTTGACCCTCTGCGGAGGTGGAGCTTTACTCAGAAACCTCGACCGTGTGATCGAAGAGAACACGGGCCTCCCCGTGCAAATCGCGGACGAGCCATTGAACTGTGTGGGCCGAGGCACAGGTCTCTTCCTGGAGAACCTTGACCGCTACGCGTCCATTCTTGAGAGTGAAACGGAGTGATTTTTAACGGATGAAGAGCCAAGGTCACAGTCACTGGATTCTCGTGTGCTTATCTCTTGCTT
>JARGOJ010000072.1:0-8680 GCA_029210225.1 Planctomycetota bacterium | reverse complement strand
CAGCCCGGAGCGGTTGAGAGTGAAGGCAAGAGAGAGTGTTCTGACTGTGCTTGGCAAAATGGCAAGATTAGTTGCCTCCCCTGTCGAAGCCTCCGATGACAAGAATGGTGAATCCTCGGAGGTTGCCCAGTATCAACGAGTGATTCACATGCTCGAAGTCCAAAACTCCCGCCTTCAACATGCCCTTAAGCAAGCTGGCGCTGTCCCTGAACTCTTGCGAGGTCAGGGCAGCGTTTCTCTCGTTCCCGTTGATACTGCGCCGCTCACTGCGGGCACAAGCATTCAACGTCGCCTAATGCTCACCGAGGGACATAACCTCGGCATCAAGGTTGGTCAGTCCGGAGTGATGGGAACCGCCCTGGTCGGGGTTGTTGTGCAAGTCACGGAAAGAGCCGCAGAGCTGCGCCTCGTGACAGACCCTGGCTTTAGAATCATTGGAGTCGTGCGAGGCACAAAGATCGAAGGAATCACCCGCGGCAGCGCAGGGGATCGGATGATCTTTGAGGTCGCGGCGGACGAGAAGAGCACAACTCAAACCCCCATTGAAGTCGGCCAAGACATTATGACCGCGCCCCGCTCGACGCTTTGCCCGATCCCATCGATCATTGGCCGAGTCGTCAAGGTCGAGCGCTTCGGCGCCCTGACTCGCGCCGAAATCGTCCCAGCGATTGAGGGGCGGGAATTGAAATCCGTGGTCATTCTTCGGCCCATTAAAAACAAGCTTAAGACAAAGTCGATTACAAAGGAGAAAAGGAAGTGAAAGGGCTCAGCCTCATAGGGTCCATCATTGGCCCCCTTTGGTTGTTTCAAGGACGATCGAACTTCGTCGCGCTTTGCGGGTCGTGGCCCTATCTTCCCGATCTCGTCCTCCTCGGTGTTGTCCTAGTGGCCTGTCGAGCCGCAGCTTGGCCAGCTGTGGCTTTCGCCGTTGTATCGGGCTTGCTCGCCGACGTCAGCGTCGATGTGAACTTTGGAGCCCACGCCTTCGTCAACGCGTTTATGGTCGCGGTGCTGCTCCTGCCAAGCCGTCGAATCTTCTACTACGACTCGAAGCTCTCTGTCTTCCTCGCGGTGTTTTCATTCGCGCTTGTCCAAAAGGCTGGCTTTGCTTTGTATTTGGCGCCAAGCGGGTCATTTCTTGATTGGTTTCCACGGGTGTTTTTAGTCTGCCTGGTCACCGCGCTGGCCTCGGTGCCATTGAAAGCGCTGTTCGATATCTTTTTGAGTCCCTCGGAGGACCACCCCAAAAAACGGAAACGAAGGGCATTCAGGAAATGAGTCGAGGACGCTTATTCACAGTTTTAGCTGGAATGTGGCTCATGCTTTTTGGCCTGGGCGTTCGCTTAGTTTTTCTTCAAGTCGTTCACCACGATCACTACATTGAAAAATCGGAGAAGCGACGACGTCGGATTGAATATCTTCCAGCCCGACGAGGACGAATCATTGATAGTAAGAACCGGGTCCTCGCCGTGGACCAACCCCGCTATGAGCTCTGCGTCCAATTGACCGACCTCGATCCAACTCTCGATCTAGTGTCTCGTTTGGCGCGTAGCCTTGGCCAATCTCGAAAAGAACTCATTAAAAAGATCAATCTATCCCGCGCCCAAGAGCGTCGGCAAGGATCGTACGCGCTCATTAGCGGCCCGGTCAGCGCCAAGCGTCGCGACAAGATTGCCCGACTCATGAGCAAGCAAAGACGGATCTTCCGCCATGCTCATCAAATGTCCGGGCTCACCGAAGATCAGCCGGTATTGCGCTGGATTCCTGGCCATGGAGTGGCCATTGCGATGCGCGTATTGTTGACCCGTGATCGAATTCTCTCCCGGCTTTCTGAGGTCCTCTTAAGCCAGGAACAAGCCAGTCAAGAGGTTCGTGAGGGCAGCTCAGAAGAACGCCTGAACGGAGCGGTTCAAGAGGCCGTTCGTGAAATCCTCGCCGAGAAAGATGTCCATAAGCGATTGGAGCGCTGGTCGAGTGGGATTGTGCTCTTTCCTGCCTTGAAATTCTCAGTTGTGCTCTCCCTTGAAGAGCGGCTCTTCGAATTACCCGGAATCTTCATTCGCAAGAAGTTTGAGCGCCACTACCCTTTTGGAGATTGCGCCGCGCACCTCGTTGGATATGTCGGCGCAATGCAGGCTCATTCCTATGAAAAACGTGCGCTTAAAGGACAAGTGCTCAATGTGCCCAGCTGGTACTTCAAAAGCCTAAAAAGGAAGAATGAAGACACCCTCATTCCCTTCCCCCCAGAACAATTGACCCTGGGCCTTCTCGATAAGATCGGTGAAGGAAGCCGTCTTCACAGCGATACCATCGGGCGCACAGCCCTCGAACGCAAACACGATAACTTCCTCGCCGGCTTGCCAGGAATTCGAGTTATTGAACGGGATTACAAGAATCATAAATTGGGAGTGCTGTCCGAAATCCCCGAGCAGCACGGACAAGACCTACAGATAACAATCGACGTCGATCTCCAAAAGATTGGAGAAGCGGCTTTGGATGAGGCTTTGAAGACTAAGGGCACCCCAGACGCCGGAGGCGGCTTGGCGGTTATGTCAATTCATGATGGCCGATTGCTCGCCCTTGCGAGCGCGCCCAGGTTTGATTTGAACGAAGTCAATAACGTCTACAACACCCTTTTGAAAGACCCAAGAAAACCCCTGTTTAATCGATCAACGGCGGCGATGCCACCAGGGTCAACCTATAAGATCCTCTCGGCCCTCGCCTTCTTCGACGCTCGCTATGCTAAGCGCCTACCCCTCGGGACTCATTTTCAGTGCAATGGACGCTTGTTAAAAACTGCACGTCGCTTCAAATGCGATGGAGTGCATGGCAGCACAGGCCTTGTCCGTGCGATTCAGTGTTCGTGTAACGTTTTCTTCTGGCGCGGAGTTTCTGCGGCCGGCTACGAAAACACACTGCTTTGGGCCAATGCGCTAGAGTTCGGAAAGCGCATTAGCGACGGAGTCCCCGGGGAATCCCGAGGCCAGATTCCCGACAAGCTCATGAAGGAGAAGCGCTATCGTCTCGCCCAACAGTCCTACGCGAACTGGCGCCAAAAATATGAGTCTCTCAAAGCGACTAAGTCCAACCCCGAAGAGATCGACCGGGCACGACGCTATTTCGTTCGCGCTGAAGATTGGGCCAAGCGCTGCGCCGAGGACAGAGTCTTTAGCATTGGAAACGAGCGAAACGCGGTCATCGGTCAAGGTAGCGTCCTGGCGACACCGATTCAAATTGCCCGTCTCTCGGCCTACATTGCAAACGGCGGCTATGTCGTCCAACCTCGCATTCGTATGTCGAGCCCGGTCAAACGCCACTACCGCCCTATCAATCCCCAGCTGCTCTCCACAATAAGGCAAGGACTCCGCGCTGTCGTCCTGCGGGGCACCGCCTCCCGGTCTTCCATCGGTCTGCGCAAATTAGACGTCGCTGGCAAGACAGGTTCGGCCGAGCGCCGAAAAGGCGAGCCGAACTACGCCTGGTTTATGGGCTACTACCCGGCGAGTAAGCCGGAAATCGCTTTCGCTATGGTCGTCGATAAAACGGCCGGTCACGGAGGAGATGTGACGGGTCCTGTCGCACGTAAAATCGTTGAGGCCTATGCCCAGTTGAGGTCTCAGCGCTAATGTTCTTAAAGACTGAAAAGAAGTGGCAAGATATTTATTGGGGCGACGTATTTATTGACGCCTTCAAGAATTTGCCCTGGACTCTTTTGGGCATCGTTGCGTTGATCCTTATGTTCTCGCTCATGTGCGTCCATAGCGCATCTTATGAAGCCTCTACGGCAACCTATCTCGGTTACGGCGACAAACAATACACTTGGATCATGATCGGTCTAATGGCCTTCCTTGTCGTCCAATTGATCCCCTACAAGCTTCTCCTTAAGGGGGCTCCAGTCTACTACCTGCTCGGCCTCGCGGCCTTGTGCTTAGTCTTTATCATTGGCACGAAGGTGAATGGTTCGCGGCGTTGGTTTAGCTTTGGCTCGATTCGCGTTCAACCGTCCGAATTTATGAAGCTGGCCCTGGTCGTAATGCTCGCTCAGATTGTCGGTGAGACTGAGGAGGCCGTCAAAACAATGAAGGGCTGGATTCTCCCTGGAATCTTCACCATCATCCCCTTTCTACTCGTTCTAAAGCAGCCCGACCTCGGAACTGCTCTGACCTTTGTCCCTGTCTTTGTCGTCGCGATCTTTGTCGCTGGAGCACAGATCAAGCACTTATTCTTCACTGCGCTCATGGGCATTCTGAGTTTGCCCCTGGCATGGAACTTCGTTCTGCAAGATTATCAGAAGGCCCGGGTGACATCCTTTCTCGACCCTGAAACCCAGGCCAAGGCGGGCGCATACCAACAGCTGCAGTCGATTATTGGAATTGGCTCCGGCGGAGTTTGGGGAAAAGGCTACGAACAGGGAACTCAAGGTCGCCTCGGTTTTTGCCCTGAGCGTCACACCGACTTTATCTTCTCTGTTGTGGGCGAGGAGTTCGGACTGATGGGCGGCCTCGGATTGCTTTTTATCTACGGAATACTCCTGACTCTCCTGATTCGTCTTGCGATCCGAGTTCAAGATCGTCAGGGGCGTCTCATCGTCGCTGGGGTTGCGACCGTCTTTGCAATGCAAGTTGTTGTCAACGTCGCAATGAACACCGGATGCGGGCCGATCACTGGTTTGACCCTGCCCATGATGTCCTATGGTGGGTCTAGTATGCTCAGCTCCGCCTTTGCCCTTGGCTTGGTCGCCTCGGTCGCTCGTCAACGGCCGAGCGTGTTCAAACTGTGATAAACTTAACAGTATGCAGTTTTTACGATCGGAGGGGCGCTATCTCCTACCTTGCTTACTATTGATAGCCCTCATCTACAGCCCAATAATCTTCTTTGGCGAGACGCAAATAGGGGTCGATCTTCATACATTTGACCTGCCCCAATATGAACTGTTTGCGAGTTATATCAATGAGGGTCAACTTCCCGCCTGGAATCCCTATCTGGGGCAAGGGAGTCCGCTCATTGGTGACGCATCTATTCCTATTTTTTACCCAATGACCCTGCTGCTCTTTGTTTTTGAGCCACTGACAGTGCTCTGCCTCTTTCCCATTATTCACGGTCTAATTCAAAGTCTCGGTTGCTATCTCCTTGCTCGCCAGCTCAGGCTAAGTCCGAGCGCGGCGTCCTTCTTTGCCCTTGTCTTTGTGGGGGGCGGAGTTGGGGTCAGCCAAAGTATGACGCCGATGTATTTGGGTGGGGTGACATGGCTGCCCTGGGCGCTCTATTTTTTGTCGCGCTTTGTGCGAAGTGAGGGTCACCGGGCTCTTTTAACGATGGCGGGAGCCTGTTGCTTTAGTCTTATCTTCCTCATTGGCGCGATTGAATACTGCATCATTGTGGGGGTCCTCGCCCTGCTTTTTGGGGGCGTCGTTGAGAAGCGGTGGAAGGCGAGCGTCGTCGCCCTCTCGCTTATGGCCGTGATATCGATGTGTGTGTGCGCGTTGGTGCTCATTCCCATGATCTATCAATTGCCAGTCACAGGTCGTGGTTCAGGACTTCCCTTGGAGTCGGCGGGGCGCTGGTCCTTTTCTCCGGTTCAATTGCTTGGGCTGATCTCCACAGCGCCTCTCAGCAAAGGAGTATTGCCGAAAAGCTGGCTTTCTATGGGAGGTGAGCGACCTTGGTTTCACTCGGTATTTATGGGCGTCCTGCCATTTACATTGATGATCTTTGGGCTTCGTCGTTTCTTTGAAGATCAGCGGCTTCGATATTGCGCGCTCGTTGTCGTTCTGTGCTTTCCCCTTGCGCTTGGTCTCTACACGCCGATTTATAGATTTCTGTTTCAGTATTTCCCGGGTGTTTCTAGCTTTCGCTATCCGGGGAAATTGTTCATGCCTGTTTTCTTTGCGTTGTCATTAATCTCGGCGATTGGATGGGAGCATCGTGGGGAGAGCAGTCTTTGGAAGAAGGGTCTCAACGTATTATCGTGTGCATTGTTGATTGTCATAGCGTCAACAAAGCTATTGATGACCGACTATCCGACGCTGCTTTGGCTCTATCCCTTCGTGACTTGTGTTGTGCTGGTCGGGACATTGTCCTACTGCCCGAAAAAGCATCAGGCATCAATTCTGCTGTTCATTGTCGCCTGTGACCTCGGATTTTCAGCCAGTCTAACCCTCCCCTTCGCACCCCGTGACCTATTTGACAAGCCTCCACCTATTACTGGCTTTCTAGCGAGTCGAGAACGACAAGGGCCTGTTCGAATTGATCAGCTCTCTGGGGTCATGAAATTGAGAGTGGGAGAAACAGAGCGTTCGACTCCGCTCAATCAAGACTTTATCGTTCGATCCTCGCTTTCCGTCAATACGGGAATGCCGTTCAAAATTGGTGGGGTGCAGGTCTTTTCTCCTCTGAAATCACGTCGTTGGTCACAGCTACGACAGCGCTTACTTGCTGACGGACAGTCTGGGGTCTTTTACTCGCGATTTTTTGGAGTGAATTACGTCATCTACACTGATGCCGACAGAGGGAATGCCGTAAAGGCTGTCAATCCAATCATTCAAGTGGGTCCGTGGAAGATCGGCGAATGTTTAGTGAAGGCCCCATGGGCTGCGATCTACACACGAGTTTCCGGGAGCGAAGGATTGAAAAGCAGCCTCGACATCTTGTCTGCCGGGAGCTTTGACGCTCGGGATCTTACTGTGATTGAAGGCGCCCAAAATATGACGGGCTCTGGCATTGTTGGACAAGTGCAAGTGATACAGCATCTCTATGACCGAGTGGAATTGACCTATGACAGTCCAAAGGCTGGATATCTTGTGCTACGGGAGGCGTATCATCCGGATTGGGTTGCAGAGCTTGATGGTGAAGTGGTCAAGGTTCACCCCGCCGACGCAATATTTCGGGCCGTTTGGGTTCCCCCAGGAATACACACGGTTGTCTACAAGTATCAATGCCCTGGTTGGAAGCTCGGCTCTTGGATGACTGTTGTTTCCCTATTGTTGCTGAGTCTCACGACGGCCGTTGTGTCCTGGACATCAATTCGAGGCAGGAATTAAACCGTTGCCATCCAATCGATGCACCTTTGCATTTCAATCTTCATCTGGTCTGGTGAAAATTGGCAGGGCCATCCATGACCGGGTAAGATCCACTCGAAGTTCATGGCCTTGAGGCGAGTCATTGATTCCTTGACAGTGTCCCAGTCGTACCAACAAGCGCCCCGAAAAGCATAAATCTGCTCCATCGTCGAGCTCCACGCGACATGGTCGCCTGAGAATAAGTAGCGCTCGTCGTAGATGAAACAAACCGACCCTTTGGTATGCCCTGGGGTTGGGAAGAGACTGAGGTCTTTGGTCACCTCAACTCGGTCTGTTCCTTCCACTTTCACTTCCACGTTCTTAGTTGAACCGCGAATGTCATCTAAATGCATCACGCGCTTGCAGCCAAAGTGATCGTGGAATTTTTGGTGATCGGCGACGTCATCGCAGTGAGTGAGTAACATCCACTCCACTCCCCCACGCTCTTCAAGCCGTTTCGCCAGAGCTTTGGTAAAGCGTGGAGAATCGATGAGGATATTGCCTTCGGGACGCTGAATGAAGTAACTCGCCGCGCCAAAACTTGACTCGGAGTGATAACCGGAGTGGTAAACATTCCGATCAATGAGAGTCGGGATAGACTTGAGGATCGGTCCCATGTCGTGTTTAGAGACAGTGCCTATCGATGCCGTGGGGCAGGCCAATAGTGCTCGCAGGGCCCGCTCGGCCGACTCTTGTGAGTCGGGTTGGCCATGCACGCGGCTTTTGTCGCCGTCGCGGTCAAAGGTCTCCGGCGCCATCCAACGACAGGTTGCGCAGTCGATGCATGTCTCATCGACGTAGAAGTCGCCGTCGACATTGGTCGCTAAGCGCTTCTCAACAGTAGCCATAGGCCTCCCTCTATCATTCCTTAAGTGCTCGACATCATACATTGCGACCACCGAGAAACAGGGATGACTTGTGACTTTGGGCGATGTGTCTTAAGCTTTTGTCTTGTAGAGCGTGAAGAGTCTCAAAGCATTGACCCGTGTAACTGCAGACTTCGGCGCAAAATTTGAATGAATTTGAACGGATACTCTTTATGAGACGGCTTTGGGCCCTAATTCTCGTTGTTCACTTCCTTGGGCTTTGTGGCTTGATGGCGTCGAAGCTCGGAGACTTTCGAGTCGAGGCATCCTCAGACTCCCTATCTCTTGAAGATGATCCCGGGATGATGGTTTACGACAAGAGCCGTGCGGCTTTCGGGAACGACGAGTACGTCTTTATCACCGTCACACGGGACGACTTATTCACTCCCGAGGGTGTGGCCTTTGTGAAGAGTCTCACTGAAAACGTCGCGAAAGTGAAAGGGATTAAAAGCGCTCTTTCCATGACTGAAATCCCTTTGTTTCTTAGCACCAAAGGGCCGCCAAGTTTACCGAGTCTTTATATGAGAGGAGTCGCTGGTCAACCTAAATTGGATGACAAGCGGGTTGTCTTGGAGAAGGCAAAGATTGAATTGACGACGAGCGCCGTTTATTCAGGATCATTAGTCAGTGAAGACGGCAAGACCGCGGCCGTGCTCGCGACCTTTGAGATCGATCAAGACTTGCGTAAGCTCATGGATCATTGGGTCGATTTAAAGCGCAAAATCAAAGTCGCAGAGGGCGAAGAGTTGGCGAAGC
>JARGOJ010000071.1 GCA_029210225.1 Planctomycetota bacterium | reverse complement strand
CTCAACGTTGTGACCGCGAAAGTGCATTTTATCAACGGACTGAATCGAGGTTAAGTTGTGGGTCGACCGCCAGTAGTTGTTAGATTCAGGAGTGTTTTCCATCATGAAGGGACTTGTCTTTGAAATGACACTGTTCTTCAGCTCTTGAAGATCTTGCACCACAGGACGATCACGATCAGCGGCCGACCCGTCGGCGAAGTCATGGAAGAAGACATTCTCTCCGGTCTGTCCAGGAGCAACCGCGTTCCGTGAATAGGTAAAGCCGTCGGTCGCGGTCAAAGGACCGTATGTGTGAAAGCTCTCGCTAAAATTGATCGTCGCATTGGAATGGACGTCGCCAGCGGTTGTTGTGTTGCCAAAGTTGAGGCCTTGTTCACGAAAGAAGATGTAGCGCGCAAAAGAGGCCCGCTCACGCATATCTAGCGCCTTCGCAACAACCTGGCCGGTCACTAAGTGGCGGGCGACCGATACGGCCCTATATAAGCCCTGGCCAACGGCATAGACGTAAACCCGAACTCGAATCTTATTCAGGTCCCATTGGAGCTGGGCTGGATTCTTAACCGTCACTGGAGACTGATCACGAATAGCGTCGACCAGATCTAAGATGGGTGGAATAGGGACGACAATTCCACTATTCATAATGTTACTTGTGTCTCTCAACCACGCATTCCCAGATCCGTTGTATGGGCTGTTGCCAACAAAGTAGCGAACCTGCGACAGCCCTGAACTCGCCGCGTAATGCAGTTGTTTGTTTTGAACTTGTTGATTGGAGTAAACCGCGTTTGCGTTTCCCTGTTCAAGGACCGCGACCATAATTAATGAAACAACTGTGATCACAGAAACCGCTGCGATCAAGACAGTGCCTCGGCGATTAGACTGTATAAAGTGTTTCTTTATTAAATTTCTCATTGAATTCTCTTTCCCTAAAATATCGTGACATTAAATAAGCAGAAGCACGTGCAGGAGCCGAATGAATCAGCTACCAGGGCGAGCAAACAATTTGTGACTCTGAATAATCTCTCGCTTTCCTCCTCCTCTCGCAACATCAATCAACACCGCCACGATGCCATTTGGCTCGGGCTCATAGACAAAGAACCGCTTCAATCCATGGACAACAACCCGGCCTCCGCCCCGTTGAATACTCTCGCCATTGCTCAATTCAATCGTCGCGTTTGCGTCTCCTGGATTGGCTGGGTCGTAACTGTTAATTGTGGTAATCGAAAAGCTAGAGCTCCAACTGTTCGAG
Source organism: Planctomycetota bacterium (assembly GCA_029210225.1). Classification (GTDB taxonomy): domain Bacteria; phylum Planctomycetota; class J058; order J058; family JARGOJ01; genus JARGOJ01. The sequence goes on along the minus strand of JARGOJ010000071.1, from coordinate 15,567 downwards.
TCGACCGGGGCCGAGTATTCCACGAGTTCATAGATATTGCTCCCATCGGCGGCGACGGAAGCAATGCGGGGGGCGTAAACAAGCACTCGCACATATCGGGGTAAATGGCCTTCCACAGTAAATTGACCATTGTTATCTCGCGCTGACGGCAACGCGACCGCCCAGAGCGGCGGTTGCCCCTCCACATTGGATAGCTGCTCGCTGGAAGGAAGCGCGCTACGAGCTATATAATCGACGCGGGCTTCCCGAATGGCTTCAACAATGGGCTTGGCTGCCTGAGCACCAAAACGATTGCCTTCCATGCGAAGCGCTTGACCTTCAAAGGCCTGCGTGCTCTGACCGAGGATGAACATCACTGACGCGAAGAGAACAGCCATGATTGATGAGGCAATCACCACTTCGATCATAGTCAGTGATTTTTTGATTTGAATGCGCAGGGAGCCAATCATTTTGAAGACCTCCGCGTCGTCATTTCTACACGAAACGCTGGCCGCCCAGGAGACCCAGGGAAGTCGGCGATAGCCGTAATTTCGTAGATGCCATTATTCGTCCCGAGGACCGGAGTCACGACGAAGGATCCGATGTTTGGATCCTGCAGCTTCATGTCATCGATGCTGAAAGTAGGAGGACCTCCCGCATTATTCGCAACGTCTGAAAGAAACTGATCGAACGGGAGAGCTAAAACCGCTTCCATGGCCTGCTCTACTCGGGTGCTAGCATTGAGATAGTCCTCAGAGCTCGTCGTGATCGTCTTCGTGCCGCTGAGCCCCGCCATGATCCCTAAAGATGCAATGGTCAAGACAGCGGCTGCGACAATGACTTCGAGGAGAGTGTGACCTAACCTGTATCTGTTTAATTTGTAAATCATAAAAACGCTCTCTGATTAAATCTAAACTCGATTGAAAGAAGGCCACATAAAGGTGTTGCCTACACTCCGGTATACCAGTTGGTAAAAGTTTCTTTAAGGGAGCAAAGTCCACCCGTCAGAATCGACCGACTCTCGGGAAATCAGATGCCCTCGCAATAAACAGTGCAAACATTCAGGAAGCCCCATCGAATTGCAGCTTTTGATAATTAAAAAGCTACAAAGAGCACCTCAAAAAGCTACAAACTTGCCTGCATTGGCTCCGTCTTAAATTCAAGGAATGCGCGTTTTCGCAGCAAATTTGCCGGGATACTTTTTTTTATTTTTTTCAGATCCTGTCAATTCTGAACAAAGTCGAATCTCCTAAGCTGAGTTTTCTCCACAACAAGCGCCACGTTTCAGAGAATGGTGTCGTAAATGTCCATGACTCCTGCTGCTGAGCGCTCCGGGTCGAAACGCTCCGTTGCCCGCCGCCGCGCTCGTTGACCCATCTCTTCCCGCATCTTGTCATCATTGAGTAGTTTAGATACTGCTTGGCGAAAGGCTTCGACCTCGCCCTTAGGAACGAGCAAGCCCGTCCTCCCCGATTCCACAACTTCCTGATTTCCGCCGACCGTCATCCCAACAACCGGGACGCCAGAAATTTGCGCTTCGAGTAACACCCGCCCGAGCGGCTCTTGATGGGCCGAGTGGGCAAGCAAAAGCGTTTCTCCAAGAATGGCCGGCACATCGTCCCGATAGGCTGTGAAGTGAATTTGCTGTCCCAGGGCTTCGTCCTCCGTGCGCTCATGGAGCGACTCTTCAAAACGGACGCTCTCTGCTTTCTTTGAAAAGCGTTCGCCGACAAAAAGCAAATGTAATTCGGAGTCAGCTTTTAACAGGGGAATCATTGCTTCGAGGCACAGGTCCTGAGCCTTCCGCAAACAAATCTGTCCTATATTGGCGATCACTCTCATTCCCGGCTCCCAACCAGGCCAGAGAGGGCTCTTGACTTCCGCTGCGTCGCAAAATTTCTCGGGGATGCCATTCCAAACGACCTCAACCAAGCTCTCAGAAAGACCCTGCCCTACGAGATGATCTCGAGTTCCATGGGACACGGCAATGAGCTTCTTGTTTCGGACTAATCGGCCCCGCCGGGATGCCTTTAGTTTCTGGATGTCGCGAACATGCGCGACCGCTGGCAAGCCCGCCTCTTCTCCAACCAGACCGGTATACTCCGCACAGGAGAGCGAGTTGCCATGTAGGAGCGAGATCTCTGAAGCTAACAAGAGGCCCGCGAGATCTTTCTGAACCTCATCGAACGGCCTGCGGCGCCCCGCCGCGTTCATCTCATAAGGGACGTGGGCCAGACCCCGGACACGAATCTCTTGGGCCATTGGTCCCTGCTTCGGAGCGAAGAGCACAGGGACAAAGCGCGAACGATCGAGATGATCGAGGAGGCAGAGAAGAGAGCGCTCGCCTCCTGAAACCGTCGGATACTCGAGCAGATAAGCGATTCGGGCCGGCATGGGGCCTGCTTTCTTGGCAAAAGTCTAAAGAGAGAGCAGATTTTTGCACAGATTCATGGAAGATGAAGCCTCTAAAGTCAACTTGCGAAGGAATAAAAGAAAAGCCGATGGTAGAGTTCAAAAAGAAAATTGATAGTGATTGGAAGCGTAAGGCTGCTCAAGAGAAAGCCGCCCTCAAAGCCAAGCGCGCCATGAAAGAGAAGGCCAACAACGAAGAGTCAAGCGCGCCTCAATTCATGGACCTCGTGAAGACTCTCGCGATCCAAGTGCAAATGGCCCTAGGTGCTCCCGATCCTCAAACAGGTCAGCGACAGGCAAACCCCGAAGCCGCACGCTACGCCATCGGTCTCCTCGACGTCCTCAAAGAAAAGACAAACGGAAACCTTGATCCGGCTGAGGAACAAGACCTCGAAACCCTGATCTCCGAACTCAAAATGGTCTTCATGCGCGTCATGGGGAACGGTTAGGCGCCCCCGGGCTGGGGGAGACCTGTCCATTTTGAGAGTGAAAGTTTTGTTGCGCCGTCATGAGTCAATCATAGACCTATGGTTGGCAAAGCGGCTTAAATGAGTCATCCTCTATGATCTATTGGGTGTAACCCTTGCGACCCTTGACGATCAGACCCTATCAGGGAGCCTTACGTGGACCTCGAACGCTTGAAACAACGTCTTCGCGCCATGACTGTCGCGCAATTGCGGGGCCGCTGGAAACGCATAGAAGACCGCCTTAACGACTCGATACGACCTATTGGGGAGAGCTGCCATAAAGATCTGCGAGAAGCTTTCCTCGCTCTTCCGACCCTCCCCGAAGATTTAAGCCGCTACTTAAAGCTGGAGAGCCCGGTCGCTGAGAGCGACGACGCTGAGTGGCGCGAATGGTATGAAGCTCGCCACAACGCCGCCCTCGCCCTCTTGATCGACGAAGCTGAACAAGAAGACCTGAGAGCGATCCTTGAAACAAGCGAGCTCGACCTGGAAAAGCCCAGGGAGTTTGTGATTCAACGTGCGCTTGTCTGGGCAGAGCTCGACGGGCGCGGTGAGCGACCTCCGGGATACGAAGAAGAGCCGGACTCAGAACCAGAAAACAACTCGGCTCCCTCTTCCAATTCAGAGAATGCTGCCAGCTCGAACGAAGACGCCCCTCAAGCAGCTGAAGCGAACCCAAACGATGACGCAGAGGCTCCCCGCACTCGATCGTCGCGGCGCAATCGCATGCGCAATCAACCAAGCCCTCACCCGAAAGATAAAGCCGGCGACCTCATGGAACGCGTTGGCAAAAACATCAAAGAGAAGGTTGCTGAAACCACAAAAAATGCAGCGGGTTCCGCAGCGAAGGCCTCGGGAAAAGCGTTCTGGAAAATGGCGACCTCGGCCTTTAAAGTTGGAGGATCCAGTCCAAAGAAAGCCGAGACTCCAAGTAGCCCCAGTCGTCGACGCCGGCGAAGACGGCGCGGTGGCGGCGATAGCGAATCGGAAGAAACACTCGAACTCATCGAAAAATTGCATGAGTTAAAGGAGCGCGGCATCCTTAGCCATGAAGAGTTTGAAGAGAAAAAGTCCGATTTGCTAGGTCGCCTCTAAGGGAAAAGCAGAGCTTTTCCCTGGAACTTGTGAGATCTTTGAGCGTATGGACTATGAAGCGAGAGGAAAATATATGTCTTCAAGACGAATCGCGACCACACGCCAAACCACGCTCATGGTCCTCTTCTTAGGAGTGTTCGGCCTTTCTACAGCCATCGCTGCAGGCACAGGGGATAGCGCCGCCAGCGACGAGGCAACCCCGGCACCAAGCACCCCAGCCGCCGAGACAACAACCACCGCCCCCGGCGGCTCAGCGTCACCGTCAAGCGGCAACTCTTTCCTAGGTGGCCCCAACGGCAGCCCTTTTGGACGTCTTGGTCCTTACGATTTAGCGAGGCCGGCGAAAGCCTCACTCTGGCCTCAGCTCACGCTTGGTGGAGGAGTCCGTCATGTCGAAGCGGAAGGCAGCGCGACTCGCACACAGAACTTCGCCCGCGTTGGAGCTGCGGCAAACCTCTGGCAGGTCGCCGTTGGTTTAGAGCTGGATATCATCGTCGACGAAGACTTAAACCCTCAGAGCATCTTCTACGACGACTTGGGAGACTACCTCTCCATTATTAAATACGCCGAGTATGGCGCCCCCGGCCAGACATTTCATGTGCGCGGTGGTGTCATTGCAGATGCGTCTATTGGTCACGGAACAATCGTTGGTCACTACTACAACAACACCCTCTTCGGTCAACCTAAGACTGGCTTAGCTGGAGAAATGAACCTCCGTCTCTTAGGTGTCCAAGCTTTTACAAACGACATCATCAATTACGACGTTTACGGTGGTCGGGTCACATACAAACCAATCGTCGATACGAACATCCCAATTATCAAAAACTTCCTGATTGGAACGAGCCTCGCCGTCGACCGCCGAGCACCAGACAAGCTTGAGTTAGAACGAGACGGATCCTTTCAGCAAAACAGCAATGACGAGCTTCGGGCGTCCCGGGAGCAAGTCTTCATTTACGGGGCCGACATTGAATTGCCAGTGTTCAATAACGCTTGGCTCGCAGTGATTCCGTACGCCGACCAGAACTTCATTAACAATTATGGAAGTGGATTTCACATTGGTGTACTCAACCGCATTCGTTTACCAGTGCACATTCCAGCCCATGTCCAAGTCCGCGGAGAGTGGCGCCGATTTAGTAAAGAATACATTCCGACCTACTTCGACGCGTTCTACGAATTCGAGCGCTTTCACCATCCTAAAGTTGATAGCCCAACAACAAAGTTCCAGAGCATTCGCAGCGCCGACGTCAAGACGGGCTTTCTCTTTGAGCTTTCTGTGCATGTCGCGAACATGCTCCATGTCGGGGGAGTTTACGAAGAAAACGAGGCGTCCTTTACTAATCGTGCCGATTTGTATGCTTCTTTCACAGGCCTTGATTGGTTAATTCTGCGAGCCCACTATCAAAAACGCGGATTTAGTGATCCCTTCGATATTGCTGACTTCAATCAACAAAGCTTCCTCTCCGCTCAGGCTCTCGTCCAGATATACAGCTTTATCTATGCCGACCTCCGTTGGACACGTTACTGGGAGGTCGACCAAAGCACAGGGCGCTTTGAAGCCGTTGACGTCATTGAGCCCTCCCTAGCCCTGATCTTTCAGTGGTAATCTCCCCAGAACCCTCTCTCTGAGTCAGCAGACGCCGCGCAACAAGATTGAAGAATTGAACCGATGCTTTGCTCGGTCTCTAAATGGAAGGGAGCGATTCTTAGCGGTCTTATGACGTCTCTTGAAGGGCCTCTGAAGCCGCCCAATCCTCGCGAATATTCATATGCACTGCGTTTGGTCGACTCCACAGGCCCTTCAAGACCTCGCCAACAACCACTAACAATCACTCCCTTCCATTTAGCTTTTTTGGTTCAACATGAATCCTTGGCGAAGCAGCGAAAGTGAATCGCTGTCTCGAAGCCTAGAGACTCTAGAATCGGAGCGGAGCTCGCCTCGCGGGCTTGCGTGCAGGCTTGTTCCACCCCCATCGCCGCCAACGCCCCCAGGCGCGCTCGAATCAATGCTCGATAAAGTCCCTGGCCACGAGCCTGCTCTATCACCTGTGCCCCCATCAGATAGCCGCCAACAGGTGTCAAGACCAAGCCCGCCGTCGCGACAGCTCTCCCCTTATCTCGCCCCAGGAAATAGCGAAAGCGCCCGGTCTCAAGACTCCACTTCAAATCTGCAAAAACACGGCTTTGATATTTCTCTTCAATCGACCAGCCCTCGCAAAAGCACTGTGCAAACTCGATCAACGAATCCTCGCGGACCTCTTCAATAGGTATATCAGCGACAGCTTTAGACTGACTGGTGGAGCATGTCATGACGCGGGCTTCCCAGCTCCTAAATCCCCTCCGCAGCAATCTCTGGCCAAGATCAGTGGGACAACAGAACGGGCTCACGCACCATTTGAATGGCGCTCCGGCAAAGTCTCTCAACGCTGAGTCAATCATTGACTCCGGGTCTCCATCGCGCCTGGCTAAGACTATCTCGTTTCGAGAAAGCGCTGGGAAACTTGGGCTCTTAATCTGATTCCAATCACGACTGCACAGCGTCTCGGTATCACCCGTTAAAAATCGCGCAGCAGTCGCTGAAAGCCATAGTTCGAGGAGCTTGTTTTGACTTGGAATCATATTCATTTCTCGAAAAATAGCGGTTCAAGTTATGTCACTGTGACAACTAAAGCATTAGGCTTCGTCTAAAGACCCCGATACATTCTACGAAAGCACCCCGAACTATGATTCCCCATGCTCTCGCCGAACTCGAACGGGAAACCCGCGCCAACCCAGACGACACATTGCTCCGGTCGCGCTACTATGTTCATCTCATCCGACTAGGTCGCGTCCAAGAACGTGCAATCTTCCTCGCCGCCGGACATGGCGACCCCGCCGCCAAAATGATCATTGAAGGCAACGCCAATCCCCAAAGAATTGTGACAGATAAGGACATGGCATGCATGAAGAATCTGCCGCTGCACTCGCTCAATCTCAACCATGTCTATCAAGTCACTGACCATGGCATGAGCTATCTAAAGGGAATGCCACTGCGAAGCCTCAACCTCGGCCACTGCTATCAATTCACAGACAAAGCTCTGAAGAACTTGGCCGGCATGCCCCTCCGATCATTGAGTCTGCTTTGGAGAGAAAATACAACAGACCTCAGCCTCCAATACATCCAAGACCTCCCACTAGAAAATTTAAACCTCGGCGCTTGCCATCAAATCACTGATCGCGGCCTCAACTATCTGAAGAACATGCCCCTAAAGACTCTAAGCCTTCGAAATTGCGACCGCCTGACAATCCCCGGATTACAACAGCTCCAAAGCTTGCCTATCGAAGAACTCAGTCTGCTCTGGACCAATCTGAGCAAAGATGACGCCCAAGCGATCTTTCCCCTGGCGACCATAAGGCGGGAGCTCTAATCATTGCTCGTCAATGTCCCTATCAATAATGGAGACGTCTCATTGACGCTCCTGTCAAATTTAACCTGGACATCCCTATTAGACCGACAAAACCATGATGCGCTCTACTACCGAGCCCAATCTTCCATGCCGCTGAACGAAAGAATGGTTGCCGAGGAGCGACTTCTTCCCGAGAGCTGCATCGGCCGTAAAAATTCCCCTTCAGGGCCCTAAAAGCATTGGCTGGGATCAATTCGATATGGAAATAGCTGTACCCGAGAAGCGGAATTCTTAAAGTCTGGCGAAGAATCTTTTAAGCATTGGCTCAAAGATCTCGATAAATGAACTGTCGGCCTTGGTCGATGTTCGAATTTATAGAAAGCCAGAGTCAATCATGACAGAGACTGAAAACAAATCATCAGGAACATTCAACGCCCTCAGTATCCTCGCGATACTCTGGAATCTTATGGGCGTGCTTGCCTTTGTCGCCCAGCAAACCATGCCCATCGAAGAGCTGACAAAGGTGCCCGCCGAGCAGGAGCTCTTTAAAAGTTATCCACTGTGGGCCACGATCGGCTTCGGCTTCGGCGTCTTCGGCGGCTTCCTCGGTTCCATCACTCTCCTCTTGCGAAAGAGCATCGCCGTGCCCCTCTTGGTTGCCTCCCTCGCAGGGGTCCTAGTGCAGCAGTCCTTTATGTATTTCTTCAGTGATACACTCAAAGTGATGGGGCCGAGTTCCGCGATCATGCCCACTGTTGTGCTCGTGATTGCTATCGCACTTATTCCCTTCGCAAAATCCGCGACGAGCGCTACGGAATAAGCCCTCGTCCACACCCTCAGCAGGAGCGCTTTCATGGCTGTGAGAGACCGGAGATTTGAATGCTGGAAACGCATGGACAAAGTCGTCGACTACTGGACGAAGATTGAACCAGAGACCGCCGACTATTACATGTGCCAGTTTTTCATATGCTATGAAAACGCGACAGAACTCGAAGGCATCGTCCGCTCCGCCGAGCGCAGCATGGACAACCACAAGAAGGAACGCCGAGGCCGATAAGCAAGCTCGCGTTCAATCTGAAAGCGTGACCGACTCAGGGCGTCCCTCACTGTCGCCTTTAACGCTCTCTCCACAACTGATGCAGTGCAGCTTCGCCTCAGCCCATTTGCGCTTGCCAACGAGGTGCTTGAGCACCTTCAATTCATCGCCGCACTCCGCGCAGGCGATGGACTCTGGCAACTCTAAGCTACATTGCGCGCAATACCGCTGCCCAGGTGCAGCAGACTCACCACATGCGGAGCAATGCAGCGCACTCTTCTCGGACTCTCCAAAGCGGCTTTGAAGCGCCCTGAGCTTGTCTCCGTCCTTGCTTCTCTCGTTGTCGAGCCAGGTCTTCCAACGCGACTCTAACAATCGCGCCCCCTCCGTATGGGCCTCGACCTTCTCTTTGAGTCGGCGACCTCCCCAAGTCAATGATCGAGACCGCTCCAGAAAGCTGCTCAGGGCCATCTTCCCCGAAGTCTTCTTCAATTCATTAAACGTGCCTGCGATCTCTTCTAAGTCAGATTTTAAGTGATCCCAAGCTTGCTCTTCAGCTTGAATCATCTCCAAGACAGCGTCCGCACCTTTTCCCTTACCCCGCTCTATTTCCTTGCGGAATTCTCTGAACAAGATCTCCGATTCACCTAATTCAATGTGAATAGCGCTGAGCATCTTCAGCAGCTCTTGCTGCTTCTCTTTCATCTGTTCGCGCTCAATCTGAACCGCAGCATCAAGCTGTTGTTGGGACGACTCCAATTCAGTCGTGACAAAGCGTCGACTGGAGACCAAGCGATCGAGATCTTTCTTCAGATTCTCCAACTGGCTGGAGTAGTCACCCCAAACACCATTCAATTCAGAGTCTTTGACCTTCCTAGCTTCCTGCCAACGGCCTTCGAGACTCTGCTCCATAGCCTTTGTCTCTGACAGCTGTCCTTGAAGTCGCTCAAGCGTCGTCGCAAGATGATCGAAATTGGCCGGTAGATCTTCTTTTTGAATGATCTGCAACAAGCTATCCATACGGCCTTCTGCCATGTTAAAGCTTCTCTTTGCGTCCTCCCACTTCAATTCGATGTCTTGATACATTAACTCCCGTCGGTATTTGTAATTTCGTTCCTGGGCAAATTGGTCAGTCTTTTGAATCCACGCCCGAAGATCAATCGTCAGGTAGAAGATGATTATGACAGCCCCAGTGGTATAGACATAGGGACGATAGTCCGCCAAGTAAACCCCTGAAATCACAAAGATCAAGGTTAAGACAGAGAATGGTAAGTTACGAGTGAGCGCGAATTTCTTGTCGGTGTATCTCGCGACATGATAAGTAAAGAGAGGCAGACTGATAATTGACCCAAGCCCCATCGCCGGCCAGAATCCGAGGACAGTCTCGGTCACTGCAAAGACAGGAAAGAACATAAAGTAGGTCACGCTGAGCAAGAGAAAGTGAGACCAGCCAAAGCTATCTAACTGCCCCGGTTTATAACCTTCACTTAAATAGAAGAACCCCGCCCCAAAGATTAAAATGGCCAAGCCCGCCAATTGCCCGAGCAAGACCATTTTGCCAATCGGACTCTGAGAGCTGGGCAACTCAACAATGACTGGGAGCCCAGTAATAACGTCTTCCAAAGTCCAGACGAGGCGCTGTCCACGCTCTTCTTTCTCGACATAGTCTTCTATTAAAACTGGCTTAAGCGCCTCGCTCGGGGGTGGAATTTCAGCTCTTCGGGAATTGGCAATTTTCAATTGAAAGTTCACATAGCGGCTTCGCCCACCGCTGTTGATGGCATAGCGAAACGCGTCTCGCCCCTCGGCATCATAATGAATGCGAACGAGCAGCTCTTCTTCAAGCCCTAACTCACCTTCCCATTGAATTCCATTTTGACTGAAGACCGAATCTCGCTCGCCATTACTGAACTTCTTGTCGGAGATCTCAGCCAATTTCTTCATGTCAATTGGGGTATCTGTGTTCCCTCGCCGATAGAGCCGAAACTTCACCCCCCGCGCCTCCGTCAAACCTGGGGGGAACGGAAAATCCAATGAGAGCTTTTGGTCCTTGTGTGAGTCCCTGCGACGGATACAGAAGGTTGCGTCAAATTTCGAGGAGTAGTGTGTGCTCGCGGAAAATCCGGAGAGAACATAAAAGAGCTTTAATTGAACATTGATGTCGGCCGCGACAATATCGGGCGCTTCTTTAGCCCCTAATTTCTTGCCTTCTCCCAAGAAGACATTGGCCCGGATCGGCTCTTGAACCAGCGCCGTTTTCTTTTCGTCGCCGCTCTCGTCACGTTGCTTTTCAGCTTTTTCCCGAGCCGCTAGGAGCGAAGGAATCAGGAAGGCAGAGCAAATTCCAATGATGGCTACGACGACCATCAATTCAATGAGTGTAAAGCGCTTGAATACCCGCATGACAAAAACCCCATTCGCTAAATTCTATGGAAAGAGAAGAGGCTCCCTTCCTTCCATAGATATCTACTCGCGGGGTTTGTCACAGGTTCACTTTTTATTGAGGTATTCGAGGCGTTTATCGACAAGACGCGCTGGGGATTCGTCACCGATAGTATTTTGTCGACTCTCTTGATACTTGAGCTTGGCCGCAGCAGCTTGCCCGCTCATTTCCAGAGCAATGGCCTCGAAAAACAAGCGATCGTTTTTAAAGAAAATACCTTGGTGATGAAAGCGCGCCACTTTGCCGAGTTCTTCGGCGCTAAGCTCCCCGAGCATATGCTTAGCGATCGCAGAGTAGACCGCGTACGGAAGATGCTTCTTCTCTGTCTTAGTGACGGCGAGAAAGTCTTCTTTGGCCCTCTCAAACTCACCTTTTAGCGCATAGGCAGCCCCGCGCCAAAGCAACAAGCTCTCCTTCCCACGAACGCGGACCGGATCTTTGCTCTTGCCAGGGAGTCCAGAGCTAAACGCTCGGATTCCTTCGACAATACGCCCCTTCACCAGAAGCGCACGCCCCATACCCTCATAGACGTGAGGACGCCCGCCACCCTTTGCGATGGCCTTGGTATAGGTGTCGATTGAATTGTCGACGCGCCCCGATTCAAGAAAGACCTCGGCAGCAATTCCAGTGAGGACCAACTGACCGGCCCGAGGCACCTGTTGCTGGATCTTTTTGATGCGCTCCAAAGCACGGCGATAGTCTTTAGTATCTCGGAACAACGAGATGACACCCAGGTTTGCGCTAATTTTGTCTCGCTCCACGAGGCGTTGATACATTTTGCCGGCGGTGGTCACGTCTTTCTCAGCGCGAGCCACAAGGGCCCTGACTTTAAATGCCTTGTCTGGGGATTGCTTGCTTTGAATCACGCGGTCGAGCCAGCGATTGGCTTCCTTATAGTTCTCTGAGAGGAACTCAAGGCTGGCCATTTCAATCTGTAGCTCAATGTTATTGGCGTTCTCTGACAGTCCTTGAGAGATAATGCGACGGGCGATGTCTAACTTGTCTGGGAAGCGCATGAGAGCTCGCGCTAAGAGGCGACCATACATGATGTTTGGATCGTCTTTATAGCGCTTTTGATAATCAGCGATCAGCTCTTCTCCCATACCTGCCCGCAAACTCATTTGCTGGTATAGCTCGTGAGCATCGGCGTCGAAGGGATAATGCCCCAAGTATGTCTGATAAGTACGAACGGCGCTGAGGTGATCGCCGGTCCGAGTTTGTGCTGCGGCCAACGAGCTCAGGGCTTCCTTATGCTTCGGCGACATTTTGAGGAGAAGGGAGAGATAGGCGATGGCTTGTGGCTCTTTGTAGGCCCGGATAGATAGGTCACCGGCGTAGAGCAACAACTCGATCTTGTTGGGAGCAAGGCGTGTCGCTTCGGCGATTTCGCGAAGCGCCGCGTCCATTTGATTGAGATTGGCCAAGCATTTGGCATAGGTGTGAGCAATTTCGGCGCGCTTCGGATCGAGCTGCCGGGCTCTTGCTAGATAAGGTTCAGCGGCGAGGAATTGCCGCGTGCTACAGAGGAAGTTGCCAAGCTCTGCGTTGGTCTCAGCTTCATCAGGGGCCATTTTGTGGGCGCGACGCAAGTCGGATAAGGCGGATTCTTTGGCGCGTTGGGCCGCTTGGACGTTGTTATTCGCCAGCTCTTTTTGCGCGAGCGCGATGGTCACACGGGCATCTCGGATGAACTTTCGGTATGGCGCTTCTCGTCCTTCAACAGGGACTTCGACGAGAGTGCCCTTGTTCTGATCTTTGTTCGTCATTGAGATTCCAATGAGAATCGCGATGACTAGAACCACTCCGAAGACGACGGGGGAGAAGAAAACCGCTGAGGGATTTTCCGGCTCTGGGGTCGCGGTGTCCTGCACAGCGGAGGCAGGCTCACTTTGGGCGGGCTTGTTGAGTTCATTTGACTCGGTTTTTGGGTCCTGAGTCATGCTTCCTCTTTTTCTACTTGGGTGCGCGCCAGACCAGGCTTTTTGCGCGCTCTTAGAGTGTCTTCACTGTCACCAGCGCCGAGGCAGATGCCCCGTTTACTGGCGCGGATAAAGGCCACGAGTTCTTTAACTTCGTCGCAGTGAAGCTCGGCTTCGATTCTCTCCAAGGCCTCGGGCAGGGTGAGCCCTTCGCGATAGATGTATCGGTGAGCTTGCTTCACCTCGTTCCGTTCTTTGCGCTCGATGCCAGCCCGGCGCATCCCGACAAGGTTCAATCCAAGGCAGGAAGCGGGGCGTCCACCGAAGGTCATGAACGGTGGTAAATCTTTGTTTGTCGCCGAGAGCGCGCTCATCATGGCAAGGCGACCGACTCGGCAAAATTGGTGGATCCCTGTCATGCCGGACATGATGGCGCTGTCCCCCATCTCGGTATGCCCGGTCAGGCTCGCATTGTTAACGAGGATGACTTTGTTGCCAACCAAACAATCATGGGCGACGTGGGAGTTGCCCATGAAGAGACAATCATCACCAATAACGGTGAAAGCGCCTTCTTTTGTGGCTCTGTGAACCGAGCAGTGCTCCCGAAAAACGTTGCGGTGACCAATTTTGGTCCCGCTCTTCGTGGCAGGATCGAACTTCAAGTCTTGAGGAAGGTGACCTATGAGGGCGCCGGGATGGACTTCGTTGGAGTCGCCCATGACTGTGTTCGAGGCGATGTAGGCTTGGGGCCAGAGCTTGTTGTTCTTGCCTAGAACAACGTTTTCCTCAATAATGGCATAGGCACCAACCTCGGTGCCCTCGCCAATTTGAGCACTCTCAGCAATAATGGCTGTGGGGTGAATCTTTGACACCGATCTATTTCCTCATAAGTGCCCATTTAGGGGCCTCTATCTCTCACCTCAAAATCGAGGAGCGCTATTATGCCTTCTCTTTTTGGAACTCCAAGGTCATAGTCTTGGCTTGGCCCAGTCTTTCTACACTCATGGCATCGAAAGAACATCCATGCAACGCTTCTATGTCGCCCTCTTGGTGTTCCTTGCCCTTGTTTCGGGCTGCGCTATGGAGCCACCTATTCGACCTGAAAGTCCGGTCGAGGTTTTAGCTTCGACGTCGAATTCTCGCCACGAATGGGACAAAATTGCCGCGGAGAACCAATCGTCGGTGGTCGCTCTCGTTGTCGAACGCGGGGTTTTCGAGAGTGCTCCTAACTACGGCGCAAAGATGTGGGCTTCGACAAAGAGCATCCTCTTCAACCCTTTCATTGGTGTGCCAAACCTCGTTTGGAACTTGCTCTTTGGATACTTGGACCTCGCCTTCGCCGAAGGAACGGGTTTTATCATCTCCGATTCAGGTTATGTCCTCACCAACGCACATGTGGTCGAGAGCGGTCAGCGCTTCATAACCAAGCTCAACACCGATAAGAAGTGGCGCAAGGCCATCCTCATCGCTTCCTCTCCAAACCACGACCTCGCGCTTCTCAAGATTGTGCCGCGGGGAGACAACAAAGAGACTTTTCGCGCGGTTCAATTTCAAGAGCCCAAAAAGCTTGGCGCTGGAGTTGCCGTCCTTGGTTTCCCCAGCCCCCTTTGGTCGACCAATGAATATCCGTTGACGATGACCCAGGGCATAATTTCTTGTCTCGACCTCAAATCGAACGAAGTCGCCCGACGTTTTCAGACGGATGCCGCAACCAACAGAGGCGCCTCGGGAAGCCCAGTCTTGAACAAATCGGGAGCCGTTCTAGGAATCGTTGCAGAGCATGCTCGCCCAGCCCTTCTCGAAGATCAGACCTTCGCCATTCCATCCTCAGAAATCGCAAAGGCAGGCTTCATAAAGTTTAAGCCTCCAGTGAAAACAGCACCCAAAGGTCAATAACTCTTCCTAGGAAGCGCTTGACGTTCCCGCCAGACTTAGACATCGTCGGAAATTATGACTTCTTCTGAACAAGCTTCTCCCGAACAACCAGGCGATACTCCCCAGCCGCTTCCCCAGAGCGATGAGGCGATGCCGCCGAGCGCCGACGCCCCGCAAACACCCCAGCCGACTCCCGCATCTCCCCAACAAGCCTCTTCGCCCCAAGCTGAGCTCCCAGAGCAAGCGGAGGCGGAGGAAGTTGGCTTCTTCAGGCGGCAAATCAATCGCTTTGTGAATTGGCCATTCAACGCCAGGGATGATGTTGAGGAACGCTGGGGAAACATCACCCAGGAGTGGGATCGTATTCGCGGCGGCACCATCGCTCGCTATCTATTCCTAACCAAGATCGTACTTCTCCACGCACGCTATATTTTTGGATACATTGCCGCCGGCTTCCTAGTTTCAGCTCCGCTTTACATGGGCACAAAGTTGTTCAACGACTTCAGCTGGGATAGCCGGATCTTTGGGCATATTTTTTACTCTCTACTCGATGGCCTTATCTGCCTTATTCCCTTCGTTGTTCTCATCCCATTCACTCAGATTGATTGGGAGAATATGCGGGTCCCAGAGTTCAAAATTTTTGAGCTCGCTCTCACTCGTTGGGCCAGCTACATCGCTCTGGCCTATCTCATAGTGTGCATCAACCTGAGCATTTTCTATGATATGAAGGGTGAGGCGTGGTGGTTTGATCTCCAAATCGCCTGGATCAATTTCACGTTGATGGTTTCAGCGTGGCTTCGGATTAAAATTCAGACCCTCATTTTTAAGGATTTTTACAGCCTCGAATCGAAGGAAGATTTAGTCCTACATCGAAAATTTGAGGATAAAAAGAAGGCTGAAGACGAAACACAAGCAACGTCCACGGTCCCCGATATTTTAGACCAAAGTCATCTGCAGA
>JARGOJ010000070.1 GCA_029210225.1 Planctomycetota bacterium | reverse complement strand
ATGCTTGTTCGATTTCCCAAGCGAGCTCGTCAAGACGCCTTGCTCAATAAACGCCCCTGCCTGGGGGTCGACCATTGGCTCGGTTATCTACTCCGCGATGAAAGCGAAGCCACACGGGAGCACTGGGCCCTCGACCCCGACCTCAGCGCTGAGACCCCGGCCAAGCTTGGAGACTACAAATTGTCCGCGGGCTTGTTAGAGATATTGGGGCGCTGCCACAAAGTCGCATCGGAGGACAAAGTCGCCTGGCTAGAGAATGACCACGCGCTCTCAGCAAGCTTTGCTGCCCTCGGCAAAAAGGACCTCCCAGAAGGCTCCCCGAAGCTTTCCAAAGAGCACCCTTGTGAAGCTGCGGCGATCTTCTTTCGCGCCCGTGCGCTCTTCCTCGTCAATCCGAGCGAAGCCCTGAAGCTTCTCACCGACCAGAGCAAAGCCCTTCAAGAACTCTCCAAGCTCTTTCCAGTCAATGATCTCAAAGGAGGTTTGTTGGCGAGGACCGCTTTCCTTGGTGGCCAACGGGATACGAAGAAGATCTCGAAAGACCTCGACCAAGCGCTCTCTGCGTATAAAGAAGCCGTCAAGCTTGAGAGCACTGATATCGGGACCTTGCAGCTTGAGCGTGAGCGATTGTTCCACCAACTGGTGCGCGGTCAGGCCAAACAAGCGAGCAAAGACATCGATCGCCTTCAACCGGCCTTTGAAGAGCACCTCACCTGGGAGCAAAGCGCCGAAGAACGTGGTCGCATTGAACTCGTCAAAGATCAGAGCGGCAGTGACAAGGGTCGCATCCTCTGGCTCGGAGCCCGAGTTCATTGGCAACTCATGCGCGAGTGGAGTCGCCGCTACGACGACGAGGAAGCCGAGAGCACGCACGCTGACGGCTTTTGGAACCGCGCCGTCGAAGCCCGCAAAGAAGCCGAGAAGCTCTGTGTAGAAGCCGCTGAGATTGATAAGAAATCGGCCTGGCCCCTCTACCAACTCTCTCAGCTCCGATCCTACAACGAAGACCTGCTTCTCCTCGGCGCGGGCTTCCCCAAAAAAGAGGTCCTCGATTTCCTCGATCAGGCGATCGAACGCCAGGGCAAAGCCTGGATTCTTCATCAAGAGAAAGCGCGTGTTCTCCTGCGAGACCCCGAAATTGGTGATCTTGTTGAGCTACTCAGCGACGATGCTAACTCTGCGCTCAAGTCCTTTCAAAAGGTCGTCGAACTTGGAGAAGCCCTCGGCGCACTGCAAGGCGGCGGCGTTGCCTTAGACCGGGCCTCCAGACAAGAAGGGAGTGAGCGAGACGAATCTCTAAAAATTGCCGTGGAACTATTTGAGACCCTCAAGCAATTAAGGAAGAACAACGTCGATGCTTATCGCGGCTTGGCCTTCGCTCACCTAGAGCAAGAACAAAGCGAAGCCGCCCTGAACATTGCTTTAGAAGGCTTGACAGTCTTGCCTGACAACGTGGATCTGAAAGTTCTGGCGGCGCGGATTTATGTCGAGGAAAAACGGGAAGAGGAAGCCAAGAAGCTCATCGATGAAATTCTCGCCGTGGACCCGGAAAACCCTGAAGCCCTCTTGCTTGGAGCCTACGACTCCTTTGGCGAGTCCGACGGATAAAGTATGAGCCCTGCCCTGCTCTTTCTTGGCGCTGGCCTTGTCTTGCTCGCGATCGTCTTTTTCTTTCACAGACTTCGCCCGCAAGAGAAGATTCCATGGGGCCTGGCTCTAGCTGCAGTGTTCGCCAGCGCCATCTTCTCGGGCTTTACAATCCCCGCCACAAAGCAGCAGCGCCTACGAATTTTCATCGTCGACGGATCCCTCAGCTTTCGTCGGGGTCATGAATCTTTCCAAGGTAAAATTCTGGAATCTTGCGCCGACCTTGGCAAAGCGGACCTCTGCGCCTTAGTCGTCTTCGGCCAGAGTGCCCGGGTACTCATCGCCCCTATAAGTCCCGATCAATTCGACCCGGACTCCGTCGATTGGAACGGAGAGCAAGGAAGCCACATTGAGAAGGGCGTGGAAGCAGCCCTCGCTCTCTCAAGCCCTGAATCTCAGCGGGAACTGATCCTCTTCAGCGATGGCCTTGAAACCGAAGGATCCTTGCTCAAAGCAAGCGCCCTCTGTCGAGAGAGAGGCGTCAAGCTCTTCACCTACTGCCCCAATCTCGCTCCGGTCAAAGACATTGCGTTGAGCGCTCTCACAGGTCCGAGTAACGTCCCTATCAACGCCGAGCTGGAGTTCTCAGCGACCGTCATCAACCATAGCCCGAACAAAGTCGATGGGCGCCTAGAGTTCACCGCCTACAATGGGCAGACACAGCATATCGCGTGGGCGCTGGGGATTGACCTAAGCCTCGCCCCGCGGCAGACCCTGAGTCGTCGTATTCTCCGACGGGTCAAGAAGCCGGGGCTCTACCGCTTGGAAGCGCGCCTCTTTCGAGGAAACGCGGAGGATAGCTTTGAGCAAAACAACAGACAGACACACTGGTTCACCGTGGGGAGTCCTAAAAAGGCGATCATAGTCTGCTCTCCAAAGAGCCATGGACCTCGCTTGATCACTAGTGCAGGCTTCCAAAGCTTCCCCCTTTATTCCGGCCCCGACTTAAAGAAACGTTTTCAGGCCGCGATCGCAAGCTCCCCTGATATCCTCGTCATCGACGATCAGAGCTTAGATATGATCGCTCCGATCGTGAGCGACATCGATGCCCTGCTCGCCCACCACGGCGTCGGACTCCTCGTTTTTGGCGGTCCCAACGCTTTCGGCCCGGGAAATTACTCGGGCTCAAGCTTCGAGAAGCTTCTCCCCGTCAGCTCAGATCCTCCCTCAGACCCTGGTCAGGCGCTCACTTTATCCATGGCCATCGATGCCTCCGGGAGTATGAAAGACAGATACCCCGACGCTCTAGAGTTTGGCATCGAAAAGACCTTTCCCTTGCTACGAAGCGGCGACAAGATTCACATTTCAGCCTTCGCCGAGAGCGTTCGCCTGAGAAAGGAAAACCTCGACCGCGCCGGATTGGAGAGAGCGCTCATCGACCTGAGGGAGCTAGAGCCCAACGATGGTACCGACCTCAATCTCGCCCTGACAACCTTATTCAACGACCTCATCGCAGCCCCAGTCGCGAATAAGAAGCTGGCGGTTTTAGTGACGGATGCGCAAGCCAAAATCAACGAAGAACAACGCGCCGCTCTTAGGAAACAAGCACGAAAGCTCGCAGATCAAAGCAAGAAGTCGGGAGCCCAGATTGTCTTGCTTCTCATCGGGGAAGTGGAGTCCTTAGAGTTCCTAAAATCCTTAGAGTCCGACCTCACTGTAGATCGTGTGAAAACCATGGCTCTGAGCATTCGAAATACGAAGAGCGCCCTGAAGAACGCCATTTCTTCAAGCCTCGCCCGGGTCCGAGAAGAAGTGGCTAAGGGTCGCTTCAATGTCGAAATCACCGAACTAGGCAAGGGCTTTCTCGGATCTCGTCCGATCGAGGGCGTCATTACGGCCTACAACCGAACCCGCCCAAAAAGCCACGCTCAGAGCTACGCGAGGACCCGGGACAAAAAAGAAGCCCTCGTCACGGCGGGAGACTACGGCGCCGGGAAGGTTCTAACCTTCACAAGCTCTCTCTCCCTTTGGCTAGGTCCGTTGATCCAAAGCAAGAGCGGTCGGAGCTTTTTAACGCAGCTGCCGAGCTTGGTGAGGAATCGGGTCAATCGCAGCTGGAAGGTGACCGCCAAGCGCATTGGCTCGCAGGTTGTTGTTCGTGCGAGGCATCCGTCTGTAGAATTGGCGGGGGCTTCTCGCGCATCGGTGATAGTCAGTGATGGTCAAAGCCGTAAGGACTTCCTCCTCGTCCCGACTCGCCCCGGATGGCAGCAGGGCGAGTGTGAAGTCCCTGACGCAGCCCTGACCCTTAGCATCCAGGTCGCCGGAGAAACGATCGGGGTCCTGACTCTCCCGGGGACTGAGAACGCTGAGTTTCTGACCTTTGAAGCAGAGCTCGAAAAACTAAGCGAGGCAGCGGTTGGGTCGGGAGGGAAACGACTCACCGCCTTGCCGTTTCGACCGCAAGATCTGGAAGATGATGAGCGAGGGCGAGGCGAGGGTCGTCGCTCTTTAGGACCAATGTTCGCGTTGGCTCTAGCGCTAACACTTGTGTGGATCGCGGCAGGGGCTGGACTGCCAAATTTGTCAGTCCGCCATTTTTTTTCAAACAAATAGAGTGAGTCACGCGTTGAAAGACAACGAGTCAGCGAATCCTCAGGAGATTTGAAGATGATTAAGACCCTCGCCGTGGCTGTGCTCATCTGCGGCGCCTTCACAAACATAGCCTATGGACAGAGCGCAGAGGAATTGATTCCGTTCAAGAAGCTCAAGCCGGAGCTCCGAAAAGAGCTTTGGACGGTGGCGAAGCGTTATACCGTGAGGCGCAAGGTCAAAGAGCAAGTCATCGACTGCCGCGAGAGCACCTTTCACTACCTGCTGCGACGCCTTCCTATGGCATCGCGCCTGGTCCGTCACCTAAAGCTCGGAAAATACGTCATTAAAGGCTTGGAGAAGGGCGGGTTTTCTATCACCGACTCGGAAGGAGCCTTCGCGAATTGTGAAATCGTCTTCCAGGAGAGCAACCGCATCGTGATCGTGGCGCGAGGTTACATCGAAACCGGCATCTTCCCGAAGGTTTACGGCACCGGAGTCATCATAATTCGAACATCTCAAACAAAAAACTCGAAGGGTAAGGATGCCATTAAAGCGGATTGTCGGGTCTACTTTCGCCTGCGAGACAAGTATCTTCACCAAGCGACAAAGGCTTTTCGCAAATCATTGGGTCGGGTGATAGAGAAACGGCTATTACTCTTTGTTGATTGCGCCCGAAAGATTGCCGTGCAAATCGCCATTTCTCCAAAAAAAGTCTTCGAGGCTATGAAGCAACTGAAGGAAGAGGCGGCCGTTCTAGCCGACTTCAAACGCCGCTTTCTAAACTAAGACGAATTCGTCTCTAGCAAGCGACAACAGGAATTTCGGACATCTGCTTGTAACATGGCAGAAAAGGCGGCATGATCGTGGCAATGAGTTCAATAGTGGGCCCCAGAACAGTATGAGTTTTCCAAAATTCGACGGCATCCGCAGCTTCGATAGTTGGATTGTCGGCCAAGAAATCGGTGACTATCGCATCCTCTCCCCAATCGGGTCAGGAGGCATGAGTTCCATCTATAAAGCCGAAAACCGCCATCAACGCGTGGTTTTTAAGTTCCTACGCCCTGGACCCAACCCAAATATCGAAGAAGACCGCCTCCGCTTCGAGCAAGAGGCCCAAGCGCTCCAACGAGTCGACCACCCCAACGTCGTCGACTTCTATGAAAACGGCGAATTCCACAACATCCCCTACATCATTATGCCTTTCCTCGATGGCTGGAACCTCCAAGAGGTGCTCCAGAAGCAGCATAGACTCCCCTATGAGAAGGCCCTCTACCTCACCTACGAGCTTTGCCAGGGCTTGGCCGCGATTCACACAGAGAAGATCATTCATCGCGATATCAAGCCCGAGAACGTCATGATCGTTCGCGGCGGTGGGATTAAGATCGTCGACCTTGGTATCGCCCGCCACGGGGACGCTCAAATCACCGCCAAAGGACAGCTCGTCGCGACCCTCGCTTACTCCAGCCCAGAGCATATCCAGGGCAACCCCCTGACCGAACGCTCCGACCTCTTTAGCGTCGGCGCCATGCTCTATTACATGATCAGCGGAGAGCAACCATTCGCCGGGCAGACCACGGCGAGCACGCTCTACAACGTCATCTCAAGAGATCCGAAGGACATCACGTCCTTCGTCCCAGACCTCCCCGACGACGTCTGCCAACTGATCAAAAAACTCGTCAATAAAGACGCCGAAAAGAGATTTGCCTCGGCCTACACCGTGGCGCGAGAATGCCAACGAATTCGCTCAACCAACGGATTCGGATCGGCCACCCGCCTCGACATCTTCCTGGCAGAGATCGACTCGGTTGCTGGCCACAACATCGCGGGGAAATACCCCTTTGTCTTTGTCCGCCACGACATCATCACAGGGGAACAAACGTCCTCCGATGCCACCACCTTCGCGCCGCTCATTTGCGCTCCCAAAGCCGAAGGAAACGACACCGAGAAATACTCCCTCGGACGGGGCGACGAAAATCGCATCGTGATCCCTGTCCGCACCGTCTCTCGCTGTCATGCCTGGATCATTGGCTCCGACGAACAGGGCTATTTTATTCGCGATTCCGGCTCGACCAACGGAACCTACGTCAACGGCGAAAAGGCCAACGGCGCCGTTCGTTTAACGAGCGAAGACGTCCTCACCTTCGGCCCCGAGCCCTCCTACGTCTTTTACTGTGGTGACGACCTGCTACGCCTTGAGAAATCTCTCCTGGGACGATAATCATGGCGCCCTCTTTTCAGTTGCCATGGCGACGTAAGCTCCTGTTTTCAATCATTCCCTCGCTCTTCTTAGCAGGAGCTATCGAGGGCGGCGCACGCCTCGTTGAGCATCATCAAAGCCCAAGCCGATGGGACGAGGTCAAAGAGCTCACCATTTACCTCGACAAGGGCCTGGCAACGGACGTCTTTGGTCCACATCCTTCGCGATTTTGGAGCTTCAAAAAGAACATCGAGCTGCCGGAGAAACAGCACCATCTTTGGTGGGGCTTTGTCTCAAACAAGAACGGCTACCGCAACAAAACCCTCCCGCAAAAAGACTTTAAGGGCTTGAAAGTTCTCGCTCTCGGAGACTCGACAACCTTCGGTGCGGGCGTCGCCCACGATAAGGCCTGGCCCTATGTCCTGGACTCCCTGCTCGACAAAGAGACCCCCAGCCAAGTTCGGAATCTCGGAGTCCCTGGCTATACCTCGCACCAAGGCCTCGATTTGCTTCGGGAGCAGCTTGAGCAATCGACCACTCCCGATATTGTCGTGATCAACTTCGGCAACAACGACGGCTGGTATTGGGGCAACCGCTCCGATAGAGACTACGAAGAGGCGAGAGACCTTCAAAGTTGGCTCGATTACAGCGCCCTCTACCGCGTCATGGCCCCGAAAGAAACAGAAGCGCAGAAAAGCCCCGATTCAAACTGGTCTGCCAAGGTTTTTGGTGAGGGTGCTGGAGAACGAAAAAATTGGGTGCCCCGAGTGCCCGTCGATCACTATCTGGAAAACTACGAGGCCATGATCGATCTTTGCCGGAAGCGAAAGATCACGGTGATTCTTGTTGTCTGGCCCTGGCAAGAACGGATTCTTGGTGACTATGATCCGCGCAGCGATTATCACGATGCCGCCCGGTCTCTAGAGAGCCGAGATGGGGTTTTTGTGATCGATCCAGAATTGTATTTTTGGGCCTCGTCCTTTGGATCGGCCCTCTACATTGATAAAGTTCATGCCTCAGATTTAGGACATGTCCTGTTTGCTCATTTACTCTTCGCGAAGATTCGCGAGTTAAGAAAGTCTTGAAGGGAGTGACTCGGTGGTAACCGCTGATCATTACAAATTCGATCTCCGAGAATTCAAATTCCTACTCTTAGAGCAGTTTCCTCTGGAAACCCTGACCCAATATAAGAAGTACGAACACTTCACCTGGGACACTGCGGAATCCGTGCTTGAAGAGTGCATTCGCTTCGCCCAAGAAGTCATCGCCCCGCTCAACGCCAGCGGCGACCGCACAGGTTGCAAGCTGACCGAGGACGGCAAGGTCATCACCCCCAAAGGGTACAAGGACGCCTGGAATCAATTCTATGAGTCCGGCTGGAACATGATTCCTATTCCCGAAGAGGAAGACGGAATGGGAGCCCCTGCCCTCTTCGTCGTGACAACAAACGAACTCTTCTCCGGAGCAAACACCGCGTTTTACATGTATCCAGGACTCGCGTCTGGGGTGCAAGAAGTCATCGAAGCCGTTGGAACCCACGATCAAAAAGAAAAGTTCCTCCCTGGTCTCCGGGATGGTCGTTACGGCGGCACCATGTGCCTCACAGAGCCTCAAGCAGGCTCGGATGTCGGATTCTCAAAGTCGACCGCCGTGCCCCACGAAGACGGCTACCTCATCGAAGGAACCAAGATCTTCATCTCCTCGGGCGACCAAGACCTCAGCGAGAACGTGATTCACCTGGTCCTCGCTCGTCTCCCCGACGCTCAAGAAGGCACAAAGGGTCTGTCCCTGTTCATCGTCCCCAAATATCGCCTCAACGATGATGGCAGCGCTGGCGCCTTCAACGACGTGAAGGTCGGCGGCGTCGAGAAGAAGATGGGCATCAACAGTAACGCGACCTGCGTGCTGAACTTCGGCGAAGACGGCGGCTGCCTCGGATATCTCATCGGAGAGCCTCACGGCGGAATGAAAGAGATGTTCCGCCTCATGAACTACGCACGCATCTTCACCGGTGTTCAGGGCGTCTCAGTGGCCTCGACAGCTTTCCTCAACGCGCTCGACTACTCACGCTCACGGATGCAAGGGAGCAAGCTTGAGGACTTCGGTAAGGGCGACGCTCCAAGAGTCCCCATCATTGCCCACGCGGATATTCGCCGCATGCTTCTCGAAATGAAGTCTAAGGTCGAAACAATGCGGGCGCTCTGCTACAAGCTCGCCATGCACTGGGACATGAGCCTCTGCGTCGAGCCTGGCAGCGACGAAGAGGTTTATCACAAAGGTCAATTGGAGCTGCTCACACCCGTCGTCAAGGCCTTCTGCACCGATCAGAGCTTTAGGGTTTGTGAATTGGCCATTCAGACTTACGGCGGCTACGGCTATATCGCCGACTACCCCGTCGAGCAATATATGCGCGACGCCAAGGTCTTCTCGATCTATGAAGGCACGAACTTCATTCAATCATTAGACTTAGTCGGCCGCAAATTAAAGCTTCGTAAGGGCGCCAACCTCATTGACTTCTCTTCCGACATCGCCAAGTTCTGCGCGAAGCACGGTGAGCATCCTGTGCTTAAAGACGAAGTCGCCGAATTGGAGCTGGCCTCCAATCAATTGACTGGAGCCTCCATGGCGCTTATGGGGTTTGCTCGTAAGAACATAAACCTCGTGTCATTGTTCGCGACCCGCTACCTGGAGATCATGGGTGAAGTCGCCTGCGCCTGGCAAGGTTTGGAAGCCGCTGTCATTGCTCATGACAAGATGCAGGGCCTCGATGACAGCGACTCGGACAAGCACTTCTACGAAGGCAAGATTGCCACGGCGAAGTTCTTCGTGAACAACATCCTCCCTGGGGTCTCCGTCAAATGCGCGGTGCTCTCTAAGGGCGACGATTCCGCCGTGACGATCTCGGAGAAAGCCTTCTCCACCGAGCATTGACTCGCTGTTAAAAATCGTCAACGACTGAGTTCGGCAGCGCAGAAGCTTTGAAATCGTTCATTGTTCTCTGAGCTGCCGAAGTCAATTTGTCGTAGGTCCTCAGCAACTCTCCGGCGAATGAAGCGCGGGCAACCGTCAATTCTTTTTAGAATAACCCGAACCGCTGGCCACGCTTCAGCTCCCAATTCTTTGAACAAGTTTATTGCTGAACTACGAACCACTAAAAAAGTCATGTTTTCAAGAATTGAAACCGCAATAGGGCAGAGCCGACTCCATTCTTCGTTCAATTGGCGAAGACTTATCAGAGCAGCCCAACAGAGTTGGTCATCGGAGCCGCTCGTGGCATTTTCAAGAAACTCTAAAACAGCCGGTGATTTTAGTCCAAGCGTCCCAAACAAACGAGTGGCCTCGATTTGACTGTACCGTTTCTCCGACTTAGCAAGTTGCAACAACAATGGCTCTACCGCCGGCCCCGCGTTCCTGAAGATCTTCAGGAACGCAATTCGAGCGTCTTCTGATCGAGAGAGATCAGAGATGTTCTCAACGACAAGCGGCAGAAATACATGAAAGTGAGGGCGAATGCCTGCAAAGGCTTCGTAAAACGCGACACGATATCGCAATTCTGAATGTTTCACATTGAATGCGTCAACCAATTCCGGGAGCAATGGCGTCAGAGCCATCCCCAGTTTTGTCAGGCTTCGGACCGCGTCATAGCGATCTGGCAGAGACTCCGATTTTAAATCCTTGCGCCACTTTGAGATAGGCTTTGCTAAGTGAGCCCCGTATCTCGCAGCCTTTTCTATGACTGCCTGACTTTCGAAATGAAAGAGGCGCCCCTGTCGCTCATAAAGATGAAAGAGACGCTCGGCATGCTCTCGGCAATCAGGATCAAGGGCGAGGGCCCGCTCCAATTGATTGATATCGTCATCGACCGTCATGGCTTCGACTGACCCAGAGCTGCCGCAACCCGGTCTATATCGTCGAAGCAAGCGGGATTCAAAGACCGCAGTTCATTCTTCACAAATTCTCTTCGTGATTCCCCGTCAATTTCCAATGGATATTCAAGGTAATTTAGACATATAAGGGCGATCTCAGAAATCAGCGCTTTGACCTGATCTTTAATAAATCCAGCCTCAGAATAAAATTGATTCAGGCTATCTATCACACCCGCTTGCAGAGTTTCCACCCGCTCATTAATCAGTCGCAAGGCGCCAAGGGCTCCCACTCTTATCTCTATGTTTCTATCTTTCAGGAGACTCAAGAAAACGGGGAAGCAATCCTCTTCATAGCCTGAGAATCGCGGCAGGTAATAGAGCCCGGTCAATCGTATTTCGAGGCGCTCTGAGCCCAGGGCCTCGTTGAGCGCCTCAAAGCCTTCGCGGCCATAAAGAGTCAGCACGTGGGCCGCCTGATCGCGAACGCTCTTATCGGAGTCTTCAATTCCCTTTTTCACGAGGTCAAAGTAATAGACACGTGTCAATTCATTCACTTGGAGCCGCTCTAGAAAACGAAAGTACATTCTAAAAGCCTTGGCTCTTTCAGACACCCGCTCCGACCCGATTGTATCCTCGAAGAAGCGCGCTCGGTCATTAATCATCGCGATCAGGCATGGTTCAACAGATAAACGGATGAGTGGATCTTCTGAGTGATAGAGCTGAAAGATTTTGTCCAGCGGTTTCGCGTTGCTATCTTTGATGGCCGAGAAGGTCATCGCCGCGCTGGCGACCACTTCCTTATCTTCATGATCGAGACACTCAGTGATGAAATCAATCCCGAGAAAAGGTTCAGCGCTGCACGAATTGCGAGCGATCGAAAGAACCCGTAGCAATGGTCGCAGGAATTCCTGTTCGTTCCGCAATGCCAATAGCTGCGGAATGCACCTCGCCGCTTGCTCTGGAACCCTCTGTAGCGTCTCGATTGCGCCCAGTTTCAATTGTGGGTCTTCTTGTTCGAGTAGCTTTATCAATGCCGCCGAATCATCTTTATTCGATTGACTGACCGCGACTCCCAAGAGCTTGAAAGCCTCCGTTCTTAAGCTTGTTTCGGGTCCTTGGATCCAAGAGAGCAGATGAGTCTGGGCTTGGGCTCCCAAGGCATCTTCGGCGCTACGACGGGCCAAATGCAGAGACACGAAGGGGGCGAGGGCATTCATTCCAGCGCTCGCGACAGGAATGGCCTTGTCTAAATCGAATCCCAATTCAATGAGCGTATAGGCGCATTGGATTCGCTCTGGGCCCGATTGCTTTAATCCGTCTAAAAGAGTCCCTCGCGCTTTTTTGGCGACATCCCCAAGCTCTCTGAGGTAAATGACCGCTAAAGGCGCCTGGTCAGACCCTGACAATATGACTTCGTTATAGATGGTTAAGCTCCGCTCACGATCTCCGGTCAGGCGGGCATAGGCTCTGGCGGCTGCCAGGCGTGCCTTTGGGCGCTCATGATTGAGGCTCTGAAGTAACTGCTCGACGACCTCAGGGCTGGCAATATTTAAAGCGTCCAAGGCCTCAGCAATGTTCTCAGGATAGCGAGCACGGTCTGTTTCCAAAGATTTCAAAAGCTCTGGGAGCGCGGCTTCGCCTACGAGCGTGACGGCCGCGATGTATTTCTTCAATACCGGCTTATGGGATTCCTGTTCCAAAGCGTGAATGAGAGGCCCATGGAAGGCTCGAAGATCTGCTCCTGAGCCAATAAGAAATTTTATGAGAGCTTCCCGTTGAATGTGGGGACCTTGACCGAGAAACCCGACGAGCTGCTTGAGCGACTCTTCCGCCTTCGGGTCGATCTTTTGAAGGGCTTCGAGAGCCGCGGATCGGACGAAGAGGTCCGGGTCCTCAAAAGCCTTGATAATCTTGGGAATCGCAATAAACGCATAGTGTTCGAGGCCGCCGAGGGTTTTGAGCGCGTCATAACGCTGCTCACTGCTCTCAGATGTGAGTGCAGCACACAGCTCACCGAGAGTCTTCCCTTCGAAGAGGCGCCTATTCCGAGCGCAGAGGCTGCTTAGGCGCTTCTTCAAGGTGGGATTCTCGGGGTCGGCTTCCAGACCTCTTTCGATCTCGCGAATCTCGTCCATAGTTCAAGTGTAACGAGGCGACGCATATTCGCGAACGCGAAGAACCCTGCATTCACTCAAAACCGACGACAAAGCGCCGTTTCGTGGCTCCCTAGCAATCGAGGGCCTTCGCTTTTCCTTGAAACGTTCTCCCTGTCAGCTATTCAACGATCCGAGATTTCTGAAACTTTTTTTTCACTTTTTCAACCCCGCGATCCGGCGCTGAGGCCCTGTTAGTCCGGGCTGTTGAGTTTTGAACGGAGAACGGTTGAGGCTCGATCACGTCTAAGCTGGCCATAGAAACAAAGCGAAATTGAAACTTGTTGAAAGCTATTGAACTGAGGATTGTCCCGCTATGACCAAGACATTAAGTAACCCAGCCTGCCATGCCCACCCAGACGCGAAGGGCCATACCAAATGCGTCGAATGCGGACAAAGAGCCTGCCAGCGCCGCTGTTTCCTCAACGGTCGAACCAAATACTGCAAACCTTGTCGAAACAAGCTCAAGAAGGAAGCAGAGCGGGACCAAGAAAATACTGAGGACACCATCGATAAGGTTGAACTCGCCCTCGACGTCGCTGACTGGGCCTCAGACGCGTTCCCCATTGTCAGTGCCGTGATCATCATCGCGTCTTGTGGCGCTCTGCTTCTTGGCCTGAAAGCAGTCAGCGTCATTTTCGGCGGTTTCTAGCGCGAACAAGACAGAGAGATAAGACGCAATATGCGAAAAACGAAGAGCGCCCCTGCGTTCGAAGAAAGCTCGGGGCGCTTTGTATTCAAGGTCACGATTGACAAGCGAACTCTACTTCGCGGGGAAGAGATACTCGAAGGACATGTGCAGGCGGTTCTTCCAGTAGACTTCGTTGTGCTGCGCGCCAAAGTCGACGTAGTGTTGCACGTTCTTGCCGAGCACATAGCCTTTAGTCAAGAGCATATCGCGGACGCTGTATGTTCCGTCCATGCCGTCAGCTGAAGCGCCGCCGCTGCCGCTGTCGAGCCAGATCTTCAAGTTGCGATTCGCCTCGCCCTTGGCAGCTCCTGTGAACTTCGTGAGCCAATAAGAACCAGAGAGGCTTCCGACTTTGCCGAAGACGCTGGGATGGCGCCAACCGAGATAGAGTGAAATGATGCCTCCTAATGAAGACCCCATAACCCCTGTATTGCTGGCATCTTTATGAGTCCGAAGCCGCGAATCAATCCAAGGCTTCAGCTCGTCCTTAAGGAAAGTTGCGTAGTTTTGACCGGCACCGCCATCTTCTGGGGGAATGTATTCCGACATACGGGCTGAGGTATTGGCGACTCCCACGAGAATGACTTCTTCCATGCGCCCTTCGCTGATCAAGCGGTCAGCGGTCACCGCAGCGCGCCAGCCACCGAACATAGCGTCCGCGCCGAACAAGTTCTGGCCGTCGTGCATGTAAACCACAGGGTAGCTGCGGTTCGACGAGTCGTATTGACGGGGCAGGTAGACAAAGATATCGCGGCTATTCTTCAAGGTCTTGGAATACCAGCCGCCGACACGAATCACTTGGCCTTTGAGGCCGCCATTATCCTTCGGCTGATAGTTGTAAACCTGGCCATCTTGAACGACGATCTTGGCCATGGGAGTGTTGTAATGTGTTTTGCTGGGGCTGCGATCATAAGATCCCGAACCATTATGAAAGACAAAACGAAGCGACTTCACAGAGCTGTTAATCGACGCCGACCAGAGTGACTCTTGGAAGTTTCGGCCGCCGCCAATGCGAGTCATAGAGATATCTTCAAAGCGCCCAGGGCTCTTTTCGTAATGAAGCTTAACCTGTCCAAAACCAGAGTAATATTGAACAGTGATTGAGCGCTGCAGGGGGGACCCCACTGCGTATCCCGAGAGGACGCCGCCGACGAGAGAGCTGTTTTGCTCGTTTGCGATTTGACCAGCGCCGTTGTTTCTCAGCAGGTAACGATACTTGAAGCGAGTCCCTGCAGGAATGGAGACGGTCACCGCCCATTTTGGGTAGCTTGTCGGAACCATCCGGACGGCGCGGGTTACGTCGCCGTTGCCAAGCTCTGGGATATCGCCAAGAACATAGACGCTCTCACCGAACTGAGTCTTTTGCGTCGTCTCAAATTTGTAGGAGACGGGTTCTGCGGCAAATGCGCTCGCAGGAATACAAAGAAACAAAGCCCCAAGCAGGGCAACACGCAAACAATTCTTCAACATTCAATAGTCCTCTCATCAGACGTTCTGCTCCATGAGAGGACCCAATCGGACGAGCCGGACAAAATTTGAAAAACTATTTTCTGCGCTAGTTGGTCTGGGTGATAACCCTGCTCTCTTTTGGGTTGTAGGAAGGTCCAAAGGATGGCCGATCTTCGCTGAGGAAGTGGGGTGGGGGTGTTGTGCGAAGGCGATCGTCGTAAAGATATTCGCCGCTGGCGCTATATCCTGGGTAAGGATAGCTTCCGGAGGTCGAGTAGCGTCCGCCGCCGCCTTTAGCAATCTTCGCCCCAAGGTGACGCCAGTTACCCTTTTTCAACGAGTTCGTTGAGGGGTTTCCAGGAGCCAGAGACGGATGATAGGTGCTGGTCCAGGCCGAGTTGATCGAAATCGTCGCGCCATGGAAGACCATGTTGTGAGGCGCGTTCTCCGTTGTCCGAATCCGGCCCTTAGCGATGATCCCTAGGACAGGAGGAACGGATTGGCTCGCGTTTTGGAGGTAATTGGGGTTCTTGTCGTAGACATAGCCGCTTGATGGCTCCCAAGGGACATAGTTCCCAGTCGAGTTAAGATCCGCGATCTTGCTGCCTTTATTGCCAGCGGAATCGACTGGGTAAAGTTCGTAGGGATGCTCACCGTTGCTGTCTGTGTATTGAAGGTTGCCAGTGAGGCGAACCGATTCGTTGCTTGAGCTCGGATTTTGCGACGAGGAGTTTCCATAATCAACGGCGAGCGTCACCCGGCCCGAGAGTGAGCCTTCCAGGGAGCGAACTTGACGATCGGTGAATATCAGACCGGCTTGGGGAAGGGGAAGAGTGACCGTCGTGCTCGTGATAGTCTGCCCCGCGTTGTTCTTGCCCTTGACCTGAATCTTCACGTTGTTCCCGTCAAAGTGCATTTTCTCAACGCTCGTGACCGACTTCATGCCGTGGCTGCTCCGCCAAAAATTCGAAGAGCTGGGATTCTGCTCGATCATATAAGGAGATGAGCTGTTCAAGATGCCGTTTTTGAGTTCTTGCAGAGCCTGCACCACAGGCCGATCTCGGGTGTCGGTCCCTCCATCCGAGGTCCCGTGGAAGAAGACGTTCTCTCCTGACTGGCCGGGAGCCACGGCGTTCCGTTGGTAGGCGAACCCGTCAACTGCTGTCAGCGGTCCATAGCTGTGGAACTCTTCGGAGAAGGTCACTCTGTCATTGGAGTGAACGTCCCCAGCGGTGGTCGTTTTCCCAAAGTACAAGGACTGCTCGCGAAAGAAGATGTATCGGGCGAAGGAAGCCCGTTCGCTCAGGTCCATAGCGCGCACAACCACTTCGCCCGTCACCTTATGTTGGGCAAAAGAAATGGCGCGATAGAGACGATTGCCCAGGTTGTAAACATAGACTCGAACAGTCGCTGGGCCGATATCGAATTGAAGTTGGTTGGCGTTCACAACCGCCACATGTTGACCGTCAAAGCACGCTTGGAGCAATGTCGCAACAGGAGGATTCGCTGTGACCTGTCCCCCAGACATGATGTGACCGCTGTTTTGAAGCCATGAATTGCCATCGTTGTTATAGGTGGCGTTGCCAACATGATAGCGGACTTGGGAGATTCCGGCGTTCGCGGCGTAATGAAGCTGAGTTTGGTGCACGCGGGTCGCGCTGTATTCGAAGTTGCTCTTACCCTGATTAATCACGGCGGCGATGATGAGGACCATGGTTGCGACGATAGCGACCGCCGCAATGAGCATGGAACCCTTGTCATCCCTGCTCTTGGGATGGGATTTATTAAACATATATATATCAGACTCTAAAATAAAAGTTTTTAGGAGTCTTCAGTATAGCGAAGGCTGCCAGTTCAATCACTGAACAAGCTGCCCTTTGGTCGGTAATTTGGGCTCTGTTTTGCCGTCTGTAGCCTTGTTTTTCTTGGGTTCAACTTTTTTAGGGGGATATTTACTAGTGGCCGAATCGGGCTGCTTCGGCAGAGGCTTCCCCTTGAGTTTCAGAGTGATTCCAGAGAATCGGTACTCTTTTCCTCGGCCAACATCTTCGGGGTTAAGTTCGTCCTCGACCTCGCCATTATCGCTCACTCCTTGGCTCTGCTTAGGGCTTGCAACCTTCTTCTTGGTGCAGCCAAAGAGCAGAGGCAATGCGAGAACGACGCAAAGCCCCACTGTTTTCATAGACATGCTGTGTTTCCTTTGACTTGTCTTCCTAGAACCGGCCTAGTGCTCTGTCATCCTTAAATCCATGGGCTCTGACTGCTCATTGAGCCGTGA
>JARGOJ010001129.1 GCA_029210225.1 Planctomycetota bacterium | reverse complement strand
GGCATGAAGATCCGGGATGACAAGCTCTGGGTCTACGGGGCCATTTCCAACTACAAAGGTATCGGCATCTATGACTTGAAGACCAACAAGTGGGAGCAGCTGACCGGTAAGACGGTCGATGGAAAGCCTGTTGTTGGTGTCTCCGCTGATCCGAAACGAAGCGGACCGGTCAACGACATCGCCTGGGACAGTAAAACCGGTGACCTCTGGATGGTCGGAACCAGCGGCTATCACACAAACAGCGCTTACAAGTCTCCGCTCGCTGTGGGCCAAATTGTTCGCCGCGATAAGAGCGGCGTTTATCACCCAATGGGTCGCATGCTCATGCCTGAAAATCCAGGCAAGCCCATCGTCATCTTCGATAGCATTTATATCGATGAAACCAAGAGCCCGGTTGACGTCTATGTTGGAGGAACCTTCAACTACTACGGCGAGATCTCGTCCAACAAAGCGATGGCCTACAACATCGTCAAATACGACTACAAGACCAAGGACTGGGCTCCTGTCGGCCAAGGCAACACTCTGCTCTTGAAGGACATTGACAAGCCAAGCTACCCCAATGGACTTCCTGGCTTGCCCGCCCTCCCAGAGCTCTTTCAGGGCTTCATCGCCGCTGGATTCCCTCGCATCCGTTGCTTGACAATGGACAAAGAGGGCAACCTCTACGCTGGTGGAACTTTGGCTGTCGTGGACGCCAGCGTCCCTGTTCACAAGCGTAAGGCGATTGAGACTTTCGGAATCGCTCGCTTGAACGCGAAGACCAATGTTTGGGAGGCTTGCACCAAGGTCGGTGGATTCTCTCGCGATGTCTACCAGTTCTCTTGGATTGACGACACTCACTTGTTGATCACGGGGGGCTTCCACTACGACGATGAGTGGAACCCTGTTCACGGCGCTGTGATTCTTGATGTCAAATCTGGCGAGACCACACCTTTCGGCGGCGGTTTGCTCCGACGCTCACGGGCTCAAGTAATCAGCTCGGACATCGTTCACTTCGTTGATGGAGACGATATCTACTTCGCTGGGCTCTTCGATCACGTTGGAATCAACGCCAACTCTATGGTCAAGGCTCCCATCGAATCCCATTATCTTGCTCATTGGAATGGCAAGAAGAACTTCGATCCTAATCAGGCGCTAGAACTTGGCCCTGTGCCTTCTATCCCAAGACCTAAGGGATTTAGCTCGAAGTCTGCTAAAGTTGTCTTAACCGCGAAAATCACCGACGGTAAAGGCACCTTGACTTGGTATGAAAAGCGTCGGGACGGCAACTTTCAAAAGAAGGGACAAGGACCCAAGTTCAACGCAAACGTTCGCGTGCGCGGTGATTCTCCCGATCCTGTCTACTACGTGACCGTCACTCGCGACGGAATCGAAGGTGGAAAAGTCCCCGTTCGGATTCCTTTGAAATAAGGGATCTGAATCGGTCGAGAGGCTTTGCAGAGGAGCTTGTGAATCTTAGTATTCATAAGCTCCTCTTTCTGTACCAAGAAAAGCTCCGATAGAAAGAAGAGGGATTCCAACAAAGAAACTGTACGCTAAGTAAAATCGCTCATAGAGGAGTCAGACAGTTGATCAAAGTGAAGGTCGTCTCTGGGGATGGCCAGGACGTCACGTACGAACTCAGCGAAGACACTGTGATCGGTCGCGATCCGAGCTGCGGCATAGTCCTCTCGTATCCGGCGGTCTCACGAAACCACGCCAAGATTGTCCTCACTAACAATCACTGTCGGGTCGTCGACCTGGAGAGTAAGGCTGGCACCTTTCTCAATGGTAAGCGCGTCACGAGCCCAGTGGAGCTGCTCGACGGAGACGTTGTAAGAGTTGGCCCGGTCGCTTTGAACGTCCTCTATCTCATTTCTTCTAAGCCAGAGCGAACTCAAAAGTTTGGGATGGGGTCGAAGTCGCTCCGCTTTGATGACTTAGGCAGCGGTAAGTTGACCCGGCGCATCGCCATTGATACCGATCACTTCTCGCAGACACGACGTTACTTTAAAGAGAGTAAGGCCCTAGGGGCCAGCCCAGAAGAAATCTCTGAGCAGTTGGAGTCGTTGTTACAGCTCACCACAAGCATTCTGGCTCTGAAGAAGCGTCGGGCGCTCTTCCCCGAGATTGCTCAGCAGCTCCTGGATTTCTTCAAAGAAGCGGATCGGGTGCTCGTTTTAGAGGCCGATAAAGATGGGGTTCAACAGGTTCAGGAGGTCAAGCACGGCCCTCACTCTAGGAAGAAGAATGACGACAGCTTTGACCGGACTATCCTAAGCCACGCTGTTGACGAGCGCCAAGCAGTGCTTCATGGAACTCGGGACGATCAGGCCATTCATCTTGGAGGTCCGACCTCGGTTATCTGCGCTCCGCTCTGGCACGGCGAGAAGATCCTCGGCGCTCTTTATTTGGATGGACGCACGGCGAAGTTTTCCGAGAGCCATCTGCGCTTTCTCACGGCGATGGCCAATATCGTGGCGAGCGCGTTGCAGAACGTTCGTTTGTTCGAGGCAGTCAGCTCCGAGGCCGCACAGCGGGCCCACTTGGCGAGGTATTTCTCGAAGGATCTAGTCGAGCGGATCTTGGCAGACAAAATTAAACCCGCGAGGAAAGGTGATATACACGATGCGACCATTCTCATGGTGGACCTCTGCGGGTTTTCGCGACTCACCAATCAGGTGACCCCGGCCGTGTTAATTACGTCTTTGAATCAGTATTTTGGCGCAATGCAGCGGATTATATTCAAGAACCGAGGGACGGTTGAACGCTTTGGCGGCGACTCTATTCTGGCCTATTGGGGAGTGATTGAGCAGGACAAAT
>JARGOJ010000069.1:14544-16852 GCA_029210225.1 Planctomycetota bacterium | reverse complement strand
GATCACATCGCCCTTTACGACACCAAGACAGGCAAGATCGTCACATTGACCGATCGCTTTAGCAGCGCTGAAAACCCTGCCTTCTCTCGGGATGGGAAGTACCTCTTCTTCACCGCAAGCATTAACAGTGGCCCGCGGCGCTTTGGTCTCGACATGGGGACCTCTGCCGCCAAGCCCTCGTCTCGTCATATCTACTTCGCGGTCCTCTCAAAGAAGACAAAGAACCCCCTGGCCGCGCAAAACGACGAGGCTACTGTCACTAAGAAGCCAAAAGCGGAAAAGAGTAAAAAGGCAGGCAAGAAAGCGGACAAGAAAAAGGCTAAGGGTAAAGGCAAAGCCAAGGACAAAGCCAAAGACAAAGCCAAGGATTCCGTGAAGCCAACAGTCATTGATTTAGCAGGGCTCGATCAACGTATTCTGGCGCTTCCAATTCCTTCTGGAGTCTATGGCAGCCTGCAGTGTGACAAGACCAAGCTCTACTACTTGAATTGGAAAGACGGGGCCTTGCGCTCTTTCGATTTCAAAACCAAGAAGAGCGCCGCCGTCAGCACCGGCGTCCGGAGCTACAGGATCTCTGCCGACGGTAAGAACTTCCTCATTCAAAGCCGCAAGTGGAGCATTATGAAAATGCCCGGAAAGGCCAGCAAGCCCCTCCCCATTGAGAGCATTAAAGTCTACGTCGAGCCCAAGCAAGAGTGGCATCAAATGCTCCGGGAGACCTGGCGACTCCAACGGGATTACTTCTACGACGAGAACATGCACGGCATTGATTGGCCTGCTATGTGGGGCCGCTGGCAAGCCTTTCTCCCTCACGTGCGGCATCGCAGTGACCTCTCTCTGCTCATGAAAGAGATGATCGGCGAGCTTTGTTGCGGCCACCAGTATGTTTCTGGGGGCGACTTGCCTCGTGCTGATAGCGGCATTTCCGTAGGCCTGCTCGGGGCTGATTACAAAATTGAAAAGGGACACTATAAGATCGCTCAGATTTACAAAGGGCAAAACTGGAACCCAGGCCTGCGCTCTCCTTTAACCGAACCTGGAATTAAGGTCGCCGCCGGAAATTACCTGCTCGCAATCAATGGTCAGCCCATCGATGCCAAAGAGAACATCTACCGTTACTTCGAGAATACCGCAGGCAAAGTCACCGAGTTAAAGCTCTCCAAAACAAGCGACGGCAAGAAGAGCTGGACCATTCAAGTTGTGCCCCTCAGCAGCGATTCAAGCCTACGGAGTTTGGATTGGATTGAGCGCAATCGCAAGCGCGTCCAAAAGCTCTCGAAGGGCCGCCTGGCCTACGTCTACATGCCCGATACCGGAGGCCGAGGTATGGCGTCCTTCGACCGTGACTTCTACAGTCAGATTCACAAAGAAGGACTGATTATTGATGAGCGCTACAACCGCGGCGGCAAGGTCGCCGACTATGTAATCTCGGTCCTGTCCAGGAAGCCTTATTGCTACTGGATGAACCGCGAGAAGTGGCTCGGCCGCACTCCCTTCGCCACAATGACGGGTCCAAAGGTCATGGTCATCAATGAACGCGCTGGCTCTGGCGGCGACGCCATGCCCTGGATGTTTAAGAACAACAAGCTCGGGCCCCTGGTCGGCACCCGCACCTGGGGTGGCCTCGTTGGCATCTCCGGCTATCCAGTCCTAATCGACGGCGGACGAATCACCTCAGCCAGCTTCGGAGTGATGGATGTCAATGGCAAGTGGGCCGTCGAGAACGAAGGCGTCACCCCCGACTATAAAGTCGTTGAGAAGCCAAAGGACATCATCGAAGGTCGAGATCCTCAGTTGGACAAGGCCATTGAATTGGCATTGGAAGCACTGAAGGCGACCAAGAAAGATAAGAAGAAACTGCCTTCTTACTATCCCCCTAAAAAGCGCTAGGGAATGGAAGCCCTGGATTTGGTGTTGTCCGAGATCACACCAAATCCATAGAAGGGCGGACACAGGGTCACGCCTCTACATGGCCAATCATATAACCCACAGCCCACAGCAACGTGAAAAAATGTAGGGGCAAACGCCACCGGGATGCCCGGAATTTGGTGTTCGCCCTGGATTTATTGTTTATCCGAGATCACACCAAATCCATAGAAGGGCAAACACAGGGTTTGCCCCTACATAGCCAATCATATGACCCAGAGCCCACAGCAACGTGAAAAAATGTAGGGGCAGACCCTGTGTCTGCCCGGAATTTGGTGTTCGCCCTGGATTTATTGTTTATCCGAGATCACACCAAATCCATAGTTGTCCGAGATCACACCAAATCCATAGAAGGGCAAACACAGGGTTTGCCCCTACATAG
>JARGOJ010000069.1:319-14444 GCA_029210225.1 Planctomycetota bacterium | reverse complement strand
TAGCCAATCATATGACCCAGAGCCCACAGCAACGTGAAAAAATGTAGGGGCAGACGCCACCGGGGTGCCGGACCACGGGCGCCCGGCCTGTGTCGACCCGGGATTTGTTGAATGCTCCAGGATTCGCGTTTCGCTCCAAAGGTTTTATCCCAATTCCGTCGATGAGATAGAGGGGAATCCGCGTCCTAACAGGGACCAGAAAAACCCTAACAAAAATCATAAGATCATCGTTGACGAAGGGATATACAGACCTAGAATACCGATGATGTTTTCGCCTTTCGTTCGCATCAAACAAAACCCTTAAACAAACTCTGACCCTTCGCTCTCAAGCGGAAAGGAAACCTATGTCTGAAGTCAAAGCAATTCCAGATGGCTGCAATAGCGTCAGCGCCTACCTTGTCCTAAAAGACTGTAAGAAGGCCACCGAATTTTATGTCAAGGCCTTCGGCGCCAAAGCCGGTATGCACATGCCTGGACCAGGAGGAAGCACCATGCACGCCGAAATCATCCTCGGCAACTCAACGGTCATGATGTCCGACGAGAACCCTGAGTGGAACATGAAATCCGCCGAAACCCTCGGAGACTCCCCCGTCTCCATGCACGTCTATGTTGAAGATACCGATGCCGTCTTCAAACAAGCCGTCGAAGCCGGTTGCGAAGCTGTCTCTCCTCCCATGGACATGTTCTGGGGCGATCGCTTTAGCAAGGTGAAAGATCCCTTTGGCCTCCAATGGAGCTTCGCCACTCACGTGAAAGACATGAGCCCTGAAGAAATGGCCGAAGCCCAAAAAGCCTTCATGGCTCAAATGGCCGAGGGCGGCAGCTGCAGCTAAAGCTTCTCACCATTGAGAGCTGCGAAGAGGCCCCTTCACAGCTCTCAATTCAGCTCCACCGACAATCTTCACCTCGATCCTGTCACTCCCTAACAAGTCAACTAAACCAAACTGACTCTCAACCCCCACACCACAGCGCTCCCCGTAGAACGCTTGGAAAGCAATTTTATGTCTAAAGTCAAAGCCATTCCCGACGGATACAACTCCCTCAATTCCTATCTCATTGTCAAAGATGCCAAAGCAGCGACCGAGTTCTATGTCAAGGCCTTCGGCGCCAAAGCTGGTATGCACATGGCCAAGCCTGATGGCACCGGGACCATGCACGCTGAAATCGAATTCGGCAACTCCAGGCTCATGATCTGCGATGAGAACATCGCCTGGGGCATGAAATCCGCAGCCACCCTGGGAGGCTCTCCCATCTCCCTATTTATGTATGTCGAAGACGTCGACAGCGCCTTTAAGAAAGCCGTCGACGCTGGCTGCACCGTAGAATCCCCCGTGGTAGATGCCTTCTGGGGCGATCGCTATGGCCATCTGAAGGACCCCTATGGCATCAACTGGAGCCTCGCCACACACATCAAAGATGTCAGCCCCGAAGAAATGGCCGAAGGGCAAAAAGAATTCATGGCTAAAATGGCTGAGAATGGCGGTGAGTGCTAAGGCCTCCGCAACAAACGAGCATGGCTAATTCCTCATAGAAGCTAACTTCATGGCGTATTTCCTTAGGAACCAAGGGCGGGGAAAATGGCGAGACTTTCTGCTAAGTTTCTCAAAAAAATCCTCGATCTCCTTTTTAAGTCCAATAAATCGTGGGCCACGAGATTTTTGAACTCCGCTCATTGTTCGCCCCGGAAAAAGCCAAAGCTCTCCAAAGTCCAACAATTCAGGAATTCTTGACGCCCTGCCTCTGCTGGTGAATACTGGGGCCATGCCAAAGATAACTGTTCAAGACAACGTCGAAATCTACTATGAGACCATGGGGGAAGGAATCCCCCTCATTCTCATCATGGGCATCGCGACCCAGCTCGTTCACTGGCCCCAAGGCTTCTGTGAAAAGCTCGTCGAACATGGCTTCCAGCTCATCCGCTTCGATAACCGTGATGTTGGCTTCTCAAGCAAGCTCGACCATTTGGGACGCCCCAACCCCCGGAACAACCTCCTGAAAGGTTTGGTCGGCCTCTCCCCTGATGCTCCCTACGACCTCAGTGATATGGCCCGGGATGTGATCGGCCTTATGGATGCTCTCGGCCTAGAATCGGCCCACGTCGCCGGGGTCTCAATGGGGGGCATGATCGCCCAAACCCTCGCTCTCGAACACTCAAAGCGCATTCGCAGCCTCACCTCGATCATGTCCACCACGGGCGACCGCTACATCGGCAAGCTGAAAGCCATCCGCGCTATCCTCACGGCTCCTGGTAAGACCAAGGAGGAGCATATTGAGAGAGGAGTGAAGGTTTTTAGGGTTTTGGCGGGAAACAAGCTGCCTTTTGATGAAGCCGCAGTACGCGAATTAGTCGGGCTCGCTTATGACCGAGACTCGGACAATCGGGGCTTCCCTCGTCAGTTTGCCGCCATCGTCGCTTCAGGGAGCCGAACCAAGAAATTGCGTCAATTGACTGTCCCAAGCCTTGTCATCCATGGCGCGGAGGACCCACTTATTCCACCGAGAGCTGGCGCTGCAACGGCCAAAGCCATTCCTGGGGCCAAGTTTCACATCATTGAGGGAATGGGTCATAGTATGCCTGCGGTCATCTGGCCGACATTGACAGGCCTTATCGCGGACCACGCAAAGAAGTATGAAACAAAGACTGAGTCCCTGCCTAAAGCCTGATCTCTTCCAGTCTTAAACGGCGTCTTCTGGATAAGCGCTCTCAAGCTTCCGCAAGCCGCCCCAGGCTAAGATCCCGATGCCTCCGCCGAGGAGAAGGGGATTGCTGGTGGCGCCGAAGAGGATAAAGAGGAAGACGGCGTAGCCGACGCATTTCTTGGCGCTGACCTCGTAACATTCTGCTTTCGTGAGGGTGAGCCCAGGCTCGTCTCTTTGAGGATGCTTCGCGAGGACCCCATAGAGCGCGACGTTGTCAAAGTGCTCAACAATATTGACCGCGTAGGGGAGGACGATCGCGCCGGAGAGAACGGCGAAGGAATACTCTTGGCAGAAGTAGGCGCCAATGGCGACCAAGCCTCCCATAATCAATGAATCACAGGCGGTCATTCGTAGGAAATCACCAAAGCCCCGGCAACCCATGCGATGATCCGCCTCAATCCCTAATTGGCTTTGGCTTTGGTAGTTGCGATCTCCGAGAACCATTAGGCGACAGGCAACCGCGTGCCCAAGCAGCCAAATCAAATAGACAAAGGTCGGATTTTCGTAGAGCCATTCAGTTAACATGGGAATCTTTCCTCAATAGAAGACGGTCGTCTCGCTTTAGACTTCTATAGTAGCGCTCCCCGTCAAAGCGCGCTGATGAAAGATCGGCCGAAGCAGCACGGATGCGAGAGTTTTTCTCGCCTAAAAAAAATCAGAATGACCCAGGTCTAGGAATCTTTCAATCGACGCAAGACCATTGATTCGGAGAGATTTCCAGTAAAGTCACCGAGGTCCGAATTGAAGTGTGGCTCCCAACCGTCCTTCGCCAGACGGTTTAACAGAAAGGCCAGACGCCCAAGCCCCGAGTGGGAATCCTCAAAGTCCTCGTTCACTTTCTGAGGATCACTCTCGAAGGTAAAGTAAAAGAGGTTCGTGTTTTTGACCCGGCTCAAGGTTGCGTACACATAGCTCGACGCATTTATAGATTGATCTGCCATTCCTGAAGCCTTTCACAGAGAGGTATTCCCCAGACATGTTCATCTTAAAGCCCAGAAAGATCCCGTCAAGCGCCGGGCATCTCAACAGCTCCCCGTCAATTCGTTATCATACGCCCCAGTCTGATGAACGCGGGAGGCAATCGGGTGTCGCAAGGAAATATAGAAGAAAACGAACGAAGCGGCGAACTCAAAGTCCAAATGGACACAGGAAATGTCGTGAGCTGGGCCATGAACCAAAACTCCATACCCATCGTTCACTACGTTCGCATCTTCAATGACTCTGACTATGAACTTGAAGATTTAACCGTCAGAATAGATATTCAACCCGACAGCTTAAGCCCGCTCAGCTTTGCCATCCCCGAGTTGAACCCCGGTCAAACCGTCGTCCTTGAGCCCATCGAACTGAAGCTCAATAGCGATGCGTTGCATGCTTTGATCGAAAAAAGAAACAGCTCCCTCATATTGGAAATCCTCGACCAGGACGAACAAACTCTCGTTCGAACCGAGAAGACAATCACCGTCTACGCCTGCAATCAATGGAGCCTTCACAGCTCCCTCCCAGAGCTCCTCGCCGCCTTCATCCTTCCAAACGCCCGAGCCGTCAATGAAACCCTCCTCATTGCCCGGAGCATCCTCAAAGAAGAGACTACGGATCCATCCTTCAACGCCTACCAAAGCAAGAGCACGACCCGCGTCCAAGCCATGATCAACGCCATTTACCGCGCCCTACAACAACTTGAAGTCAGTGACCTCTCGCCTCAAGGCTCCTACGAAAGCTCCGACCAAAAAATCCGCTTTCCCGACCAGCTCATTCGCTACCGCATGGGAACCTGCCTCGACATCGCCGTCTTCCTCAACGCATGCTTCGAAAAAATCGGCCTCAACCCCCTCATCATTCTGAAAAAAGGCCGCGCTCTTCCCGGCTGCTGGCTTAATGAAGATGGCCTCGACCTCCCCATCGAAGACGACCCACAGACCATCCGCAAATTAATAGAAGCCGGACAAATCCTCGTCTTCGACCCCACGAGCATCAGCGCTGACCCCCCCAGAGCCCTCCCCGACGCCATCGGCGACGCCCGAGAGTCTCTCACCGACGACTTCCTCTTTGCCCTAGATGTTCGCGCCGCACGACAAAGCAAGATCCTCCCCCTCCCCATAGCGTCCTCGGAGAGCCCCATCCTCCCCGGCCTCGAATCAGAAGACCCAAGCGACCTGAGCCCGCTTCCCCTTGAAGACTTCGACGATGAAGAAAACGAGCTCCTCGACGCCGATCAATCCGAAGAGTGGACACGGGTCAAAACCTGGAAAGACAAGCTCCTCGACCTCAGTCTGAGAAACCGCCTGCTCAATTTTAGAGGTCAATCCAAATCGGTCATCCCCCTCAATATCCCCGACCTCGCGCTCTTTGAAGATGGCCTCGCCGACAATCAGGTTTACATCATCGAGCCCAAAGTCGACCTCGACTTAAAAGACCCTCGCTACGCAGAATTACTCCAGCTGAAAAAACCGGAAGAACTCCATGAAGAGGCGCGAGTGCAGCGCTTCAAGCAGCGTCGCCTGGTTTCAGAATTGACCCGCTCCGACCTCGTCAAGAGAACCACTCACATCTTCCGAACAGCCCGGAGCAGCCTGCAAGAAACCGGAGCAAACACCCTTTACATCACTCTGGGAATGCTCGAATGGTACGAGTCGGAGAAAGCTGAAAAAATACGCAGAGCCCCTATTTTACTTATTCCTGTTCAATTGACACGAAAACGCGCAGGGCTCGCCTGGCGCCTCTCAATCTCTGATGATGAGACCCGAGTCAACAGCACCCTCTTTGAGAAACTCAGAAAGGACTTTGGCCTCAATTTTAATGCCCTTCGAGAGCTACCCACCGATGATTCAGGGGTTCACGTCCAGGCCATCTTTGACAGCATTCGCAAGGCCATCGCGAAAATCCCGCGCTGGGAATTAAAAGATGACGCCACCCTCTCCCTGCTGTCCTTCACCAAGTATTTGATGTGGCTCGACCTCGAAAACAAAATGGACGCCTTGCTCAAGAATGACCTGGTCCACTACCTCGTTAAGCCCGAAGAATCCACAGTCTTTAAAGACATGAAGTTCTACGATGCCCAATCTCTCGATGCCCAGTTAACGCCCCTAAGCAGCCAGCTTGTGCTCGGCGCAGACTCCAGTCAACAGGCCGCTATTATGTCGGCGGCCAACGGCTGTCACTTTGTTCTTCAGGGCCCCCCGGGAACGGGCAAGTCCCAAACCATCGCCAATGTCATCGCTCACTTTCTAGCGAACAACAAGACCGTGCTCTTTGTCTCCGAGAAGATGGCCGCCTTGGATGTGGTCTACAAACGACTGCAAAAAGTAGGATTAGGCGACTTCTGCCTTGAGCTTCATAGTAATAAGGCCAATAAGAGAAACGTCTGCCTCAGCCTCGCAAAAACACTCGACTTTGAGAGCCCTGACCTCTCCAATAAAGTCAATGAAATCGCCACCAGCATCTCCCGTCGTCGGCAACAATTAAATGACTATGTCGCGGCGCTCCACCATCGATATCCTCTGGGACATAGCCTATACACTGCTTTAGGAGCCATTTCCGAAATGGGGAGCGCTCCCAAGCTCGACGACTTCAAGCTGGCCAATTTCTTGGAGCTGACCGAAGAGCAATACAAAGCTCAAAAACAATGCTTGGCCGATATCTCTGAAGCCGCCTTAGATGTTGAGTCCATCGCCCAACATCCGCTAAAG
This sequence comes from Planctomycetota bacterium, assembly GCA_029210225.1. Lineage (GTDB taxonomy): Bacteria > Planctomycetota > J058 > J058 > JARGOJ01 > JARGOJ01. Next base: position 8,058 of record JARGOJ010000069.1, on the reverse strand, counting down.
GCCATTCAATTTTCAGATTGGTCCCCGCTCAAAACAAAGGACCTCCTTGAGCAATTAAAAGCTGTGATATCTGCCGCGCAACAATTGGCCCAAAGGCTTGCGGAGACTCACGCAAAAGTGCCATCCCTGGCTCCCGAGAGCCGCTTTGACTATCTTCAAATCATCCCCAAGCTCTGCGAGGCGCTGGCCCAAAATCCGCGGCCGGAATACCTCTTGCTCAGCGCGGAGAATCGAGAGCGCTTTGAAGCTCGATTAACAGAGCTCCGTAAGCTCCACCAACAGCGCGGTGACATTGCCAAGGCCCTTTTTAGTGTTTGGGAAGAGAGCTTATTAAAGCTTGACCTAAACAGCCTCATAGGATCGTTCAGGCAATACAACAACGCCAACTTCATTTCTCGCTGGTGGAACTTGCGAGAGCCCAAGAGCGAGCTTTACACAGCCTCTCGAAGCGGCAACTTGCCCCCCAATGAGAGCATACTCGCCGATCTCATTAAAGCCCGTCAATTGATCGACCTCGACCGTGAAATCACGCCCTATTTTGATGACATGAAGAGTCACCTCGGAGACAACTATAAAGGCGGAGAAACAGACTGGGACAAACTGCAACAGATCTTTCAATGGATTGACAATTATCATGAATTGCTCGGGCAGCTCGACCTTCACTCCGAGCATAACTTAGACAGGAATGCCCTTTACCAATTGGCCAGTCGCGGGGATGCTCAGCAGCTCAATTACCTGCAAGCGCTCGGGGCTCCCTTTGAGGCAGAATTAGAGCAATTCAAAAAGCAATGGTTGCTCTGCATTGAATCCTTAGAAATTGACGTAGAGAGCTTGCTTGGTCAGTCTTGGACCACAGTCTCCCTCCAGAATATCGTCGAGGCTCTAGAGGCCCTTCCCGAACATTGGGACAAGCTCAGAGTTTGGAGCCGCCTCAACGAACGAGTAAAGAAGGCGAGGGCCGAAGAGGTCGTGCCTGAGTTCCTGAGCGCGGTCTTATCCGGAACAATTGAAGCCCCGCAGCTCGTTCAAGCATTTGAACACAGCATCCTCGATCGCTTCATCTATTTTGTTGTCGAGTCGAACCGTCTCTTAAGTGCCTTTGAGGGTCGGGCTCAAGAGCGAGCGGCCTTTGATTTCTCAGAGAAAGACGAGCGCTTCATTGATTTTGGCGGACCGAGAATCTGCAAGCACCTCGTCTCGTCTCTGCCAAAGAAATCAGGCCATGTCAGCTCGGGTTCTGAGGTGGGTCTCTTGCTTCGAGAGGCGAAGAAGAAGGCGCGGCACAAGGCTATTCGCAAGTTACTTTCAGAAATCCCCAACCTCTTACCGAGGCTGAAGCCTTGTTTCCTCATGAGTCCCTTGTCTATTGCTCAGTATTTACCGGCGGACGGTCAGCCCTTTGATTTGGTCATCTTCGATGAGGCGTCACAGATCCCAACTCACGACGCTATTGGCGCGATTGCCCGAGGTAAGCAGGTTGTTGTGGTCGGCGACTCGAAGCAATTGCCGCCGACCAGCTTCTTCTCTGTCACCACTCAGGAGGAAGAAGAGAACCCGGATGATTCGAGCCGGATGAGTGAATTGGAGAGCATCCTCGATGAGTGTTTGGCCAGTCAGGTTCCGGCGATGATGCTCAAGTGGCATTACCGCAGTCGGTCGGAAGACTTGATCAGCTTTAGTAATTATCACTACTACGAAAACAACTTAAACACCTTCCCAGCGCCCCTGTCGAAAGCCCCGGATTTCGGCCTTCAATTCAATTATTTGAGCGACGCTGTCTATGATAAAGGAGCGACACGAACCAATAAAATGGAGGCTGCGCAGTGCGTTGAGTGGGTTGTGAATGCATTAAAAGACCCCGCCAAGCAAATTCGATCGATTGGCATCGTGACCTTCAGTATCGCGCAGCAGGGCCTTATCGAAGATATGTTCGATGTCGAGCGGGCTAAGCATCCTGAAATAGAAGATTACTTTAGCGAGAGGGCCCCCGAGCCTGTCTTTGTGAAGAACTTGGAGAATGTCCAGGGGGATGAGCGCGACGTGATCCTCTTCTCCCTTTGTTATGGCAAAGACGAGGCGGGTAAGCTCTCTATGAACTTTGGTCCTCTGAATCGAGAGGGCGGAGAGCGGCGATTAAATGTAGCGATTACGAGGGCGCGGGAACAGCTCGTTGTCTTCTCCAGTCTTCAAGCCGAAGACATTGATTTATCGAGAACACGGGCCCGGGGCGCGGCTCACTTGAAGGCCTTTTTGAGGTATGCGAGAAACGGCCCGGATTCTCTGATGACGAACACGAGCCAGGAGACCCGTCCTGGAAAGGTTGCTAAGCTTGAGACCCAGTTGGCAGATTACCTCACTGAGAAGGGATGGTCGGTTGATAAGCAGGTTGGTTGTTCTCGATACCGCGTCGATTTAGCGGTCTTCGACCCGGATAACCCTGAGCAGTATTTGATGGGGATTGAAGGAGACGGTGCGAATTACTTAAGGGCGGCGACGGCGTCGGATAGAGATCGTATTCGCGGTAGTGTCTTAGAAGGCCTGGGTTGGTCTCGCAAGCGCTTTTGGTCTATGGATTGGCTCTACAATAAAGAGAAGAGCTTTGAGGCTGTCCACCAGGCTTTGGAGACGTTGAAATCTGAGCCCCGCAAGGGTTTGGCCTTTGCAGGGTCCAATGAGAGCATTGAACCCCTTGTGACAGACGAAGACGACATCGATGAAGAATTGGATGAGAATCTTCTCGACGATCAAGAATTGGAAGAGGGTTCCGAAGACTCTGTGAGCACTGAGAGTTCTCAGGCTGGCTCTGAAAACCCCGATGATTCAACGGAGAAAGCGCCTGCTAAGATTAGTGACGACGGAGGTGTTCAGGCTTATCAAGCCTTCACATTTGAGGGGATGAAGGGGACTCAGGAGCAGTATTTAGATGTCAATTACACCGAGCCCTTGCGTCAATTTATTCAGGAAGTCATTGAGCATGAGGCGCCGATTCATTTCCAGGAGTTGTTAAATCGTGCGTCGTCCTATTGGGATATTCCAAGGCAGATTCGCAGCATCAAAAAGCGCTTAAGGACCATTCTTCAGCATCCTCTCATGGTTGAGCAAATGGAGGCGCGGGGTGAGTTCTATTGGTTAAAGGACTGTGATCCTGCGACTTATAAGGTAGTTCGTGACTTCCGTAGCGATGGGTCCTTGCGTAAGTTCTCCATGATTTGTCCGGAGGAAGTCGTGGCTGGAGCGAGGTTGGTGTTGGAGAGGAGTATTTCTTTGCCACGGGAGCAATTGGTGAAGGACACGGCGAAGATACTAGGGTTTTCGAGAGTTGGACAGAAGTCTAAGGTGAGAGTTGAGACGGCCATTGCTCAGTTAATTGAGCAGGGTCAGGCAAAGCAGGATGGCGAGACCATCACTGTTCTTTAGAACGCGGTCACATTGAATTGGTAAGTCAAAGAATGAATAGGTCAGAGAAGCCGAAGGTCAGGACCCCTGATTTTCATATGGTGAAGACGGTTCAGGCAGCTGAGATTGACGAGTTGGACCATGTGTCTAATCAAGTCTATTTGGCTTGGATATTAGAGGCGGCAGTCGCCCACTCGGATGCGGTGGGTTACGACCAGGCAAAATACGATGAATTGGGTTTGGCCTTTGTGGTTCGTCGTCATGAAGTCGACTACCTGAAGCCGGCGGTTCTTGGGGATACTATTGATATTAGGACTTGGGTTGAGTCTTGGTCAAGCGTCACCTCGATGCGTCAGACACGGATTAGTCGAGATGGTGTTTTGCTAGCCCAGGGCGTCACTACCTGGGTGCTCATCAATCGGAGCAACGGTCGCCCGAAGCGGGTCCCTCCAGAGATGGTCACGGATTTCATGGTCGATCCTCATCCTCAGTCCGACTGACAAAAACAAGGTAGTCACTCAACGATGAAAAACCTTTCAAACCCCAATGAGATAAGTGTTTCTGGAGCTCTCGTCCTCATTATTGGAATAATCATAGTGGTAGGCCTCGGGATTTACCTAACAACTCTAGAGGGCGCTCTTCCAATGAGCCCTGCAACCATTGAAATGGTCCTCTTAGCAATTATTCCCTTCACTCTCGTAGGAGTCATTTTTTCGCTCGTCATTTTTTCGGGAAAACGAGTCGAAGAGATTCAAGCCGCAGCTCAAGAACTCGGACTTGAGGAGATTGATAGTACCGCTGAACTAAATTTCTTCGAGGACCTCTTGTATAGAACCCAAATCAACGCGACTGGGGCATTTTTTATCAGTGGGCTTTATCAAGAATATCAGAATGCTGACTTCTGGATTTGTGATGTTCAGGTTTCAAAGAAGCAAGGAAAACACTCAAAGCGCTGGTTCTTCACCGTCGTTTGTGTTGATTGTCCAAAACTCAATTTGCCCAGCTTTGACCTGCGCCCGACGACTCTGACCGATAGGGTTAAGGACAAGCTCGGATGGGTTGATATTAACTTCTCCGACAACGCGGCCTTCTCCGATATGTTTCACCTCTCCGGCTCTGATGAGGACGCGATTCGTGAGATTTTCACAGAAGAACTCATGGACTTTCTTGAGACCCATCCTGATTTAAGATTAAACACTGAAAACAATAGGTTGATCTTTGCTCAGAGCACAGCAGGTATGGCAAAAGCGCTCTGGCTGGAAACGGTTCTGTTAAACGGCCAAAAGCTCCTTCGCCTACTCAAAAAAAAGACGCCTGATAAATTGAAAAAATAGGGCTCACAGCGCTATCCTTCAACAAGCGTCTATCAATGAGTTCTCATAATTCCTCCTAACAAAAGAAAGACGCGGTTCCCCTCTTTCATCAATCTCGAATTGGCACAGAGACGATAGAATCAGGTTCGCCACAAAACTCAGGCAAGCCCAGAGGTGCAGACAATGGCCATCGCCGTTGAAGGTTACAGCGTTATTGCGATTCAAGCGCGCATCGAAGAGAAGTATAGCGGCGGCATCGAAGCGCTCTCTTCAAAAGTTCCCAACGCAACCGAGCTACGGGATGACGAGCTCTGGCAGTGCTCTTTTATGGCCATGGCCGACGCTGAGAGCTTTCTATTAGAAATACAAAAAGGAGGCATGGACAACGAGAAGGGAGCCAATCCCGACCTTGTCATCGTCAATGAATTCGATGGCTCTGTGACTCCTTACTGCGAATGGCTCCAAGTGCGGCCGTGGGAGAAGGGTCGGATCGCTTGGTTTGAGGGCAGTAACCCAGACACCGTGGTCGCCCGGAAGGGCTGGAGCCCGGAGACTGGGTCGGGGCTGCAATTCGCCGAGGCCAAGTCTATGGAAGACCTTGAGTTCTTGCGCATGGAAGACAACATCGAAGTCTACAAAGACAAAGAGACCGGGGAAGAAGTCTACATTGGACGCTCTGGGACCTCCCCAGACACGATTTTCAAGGCCGCTGGGGGCATTATCACCAACAACATGATCAACCCGGGTCAGGCGCCTCTCAGCGGTGATGTCGCCGAGCAAGTGCTCCAGGCCGTGAAAGACCTCGAAGGAATCCTGAAAGAGGTCCCAGACTCCTGGAGAGTGCATTGGTGCGTTGGTAAGGGCCGACAGTCTCTCGGAGATACCCAGGGCAGCTACGAGGCTTTTAAACGGGCTTGGGAGCTGGAGCAAGAGAATGAAGCGGTTCCTAGAGAGTTGGCTGGAGCCTGTTTAGAGCTTGGTAAAGCTCAGGAAGCAGTAGAGATTGGTCAAAAGGCGGCGGCGCTGCATCCGGATGACCCTGAGTCTCTTGGTAATTTGGCCTGCGCCTATCTCTTTGCCGCCATGTTGCCTCAGGCTGAGAAAACCGTGAACGCAGCGCTGAAATTGGCTCCCGAGGACCCCATCAATCTTCATATTCAACAGACCATCAAAGATGTTCAATCCGGGACCACTCCTCAGCCAAGTAAACTCGCAGATCTGACCTACGCTAAGAAGAAGTCACTTTGGGACAAATTAAAGTTCTGGAAGTAATGAGAGCCAACCAAATGATTGAAATGACTTCCCTAGCGTTATGAGAGACCAAGAATTAGCCGACTTAGAGCGACAAGTAAAAGCCAATCCAGAGAACCTGGAAATGCGAACACAGCTCTATCGCGCTTTGATTCGCGCCGGGCAAGCGAGTGAGGACGCGCTGAAATGGGCCGCTATGCTCGGAGACCCGGCAGCGCGGCTCTATGTGCCAGAGAGCATAAAGGACATTCCTGAGTTTACCGATGAACACTTAAAGGTCATTAAACAGCTTCCAGTCACTTATCTTAATTTTGAGATATTCGAGAACCTCACAAAGGAGAAGTGGCTAAGCAAAGACGCATATTCCTATACTAAGATTCGCGTTCTTGACCATCGGATCACAGATGAGGCTTTGGTTCATCTCGCAGAGCTGCCACTCCGCTTCCTTAAACTCAACACCCACAACTTAACAGGCTCCGGATTCAAACATCTTAGAGAGCTCCCCTTAGAGACTCTCCATATTAGTTCCTTGCAACTTAGTAATGAGGGTCTCGGCAACTTAGAAGGCATGAAGATTAGGGATTTGGAATTGTCTTCTTGTCCGGACGTCGACAATACAGGATTTCGATCCATAGGAACGCTCCCTCTGGAGAAACTTAGACTTGTTGGGATTGATGTCACCGGTAGAGAATTTGAATATCTCAAGGCCTGTCCAATTCGCAGCTTAGATCTCACTTCTTGTGACTCCATAGGTGATACCAGCCTCGAATACCTCCAAGTGTTCCCCTTGGAAGAACTCTCAATACTGAAAAGCGAACTCGTTGGCGACATGTTCAACAATCTTCACGGGCTGCCTCTCCGATCACTGTCCCTAGGCTCAGAGTATTTAGAAGATGAGAGCCTTCACTACCTAAAAGGCCACAGCATTCAATCTATGAGTCTGTCCGATTGCTCCTTAATCACATCCTATGGAACCCACTATCTCAAAGATCTTCCCCTTCAATCCCTAGAATTCATACGTTGCCCAAGATTCACATGTAACGGATTGGAACAGGTTAAGAACCTCAATTCTCTGAGTTTTAAGAGCTGCCCACAAGTGACAGACAAAGGTATGGAAGCTCTCAAAAACCTTCCAATAACAACCTTAAACTTGTCTGATTGCACTATGACCGACAAGGGTATGGAAGCTCTAAAAGATCTTCCACTCAGGAAATTGAGAATCTCTCGTTGTAGCGAAATAACTGACAAGGTGCTTGAAACCCTCAACGCGTTGCCTCTCAAAGAGCTCGAAGTCTCGAATTGCCCGAATTTGAGCAAAGAAGTGCTGGAAACTCTCAACATTGAAAAGCTAACGTTCTATCAATACAATTCATAGCCATTCCACCGAATATTTGAGGCCCTGTGAGAGATAAAGAGTTAGCCGATTTAGAGCGCCAAGTCCAAGCAGCCCCAGAAGATCTAGGCTTGAGAGCACAGCTCTATCGCGCTTTGATTCGCGCCGGGCAAGCGAGTGAGGACGCGCTGAAGTGGGCCGCCATGCTCGGGGACCCAGCGGCCAAGCTTCATTCTCCAAAGAGATTCCAAGGCATTCCTGTGTTTACTGACGAACACTTAAAGACCCTTAAGCAACTACCCCTTCTCCATCTTAACTTTCGCCTCACAGAAACCATCGCCGATAAAAGCTTGCTTGAGCCCGAGTTTTACAACAGATTGATGACAACAGATCACAATACAATCACCGACGAAGGAATGATCCACCTCGCCGAGAAGCCCCTGAAA
>JARGOJ010000069.1:0-309 GCA_029210225.1 Planctomycetota bacterium | reverse complement strand
TTTCAACATCTCAAAGACCTCCCCTTAGAGACACTTCACCTGTACTGCCAGGAGCTCACTCATGAAGGGCTGAGTCACATAGAGGGAATGCCGATTCGAGAGGTCCTCCTGTCTTTTTCCAAGATCGCTGACAAGGGCATGAAATCTTTTGGAACACTGCCTCTGGAGCGGCTCACGCTCATCAATTTCTACGTCACGAACAAAGGGCTCATACACATCAAGAACTGTCCCATCCAGGAGCTTCATCTCTATACCTCACTGATCAACGGGCGAGCTTTCAAACATCTCCAAGGCTTTCCCCTCGAGATA
>JARGOJ010001128.1 GCA_029210225.1 Planctomycetota bacterium | reverse complement strand
ACGAGGCGGGTATCACACCGGAAGGCTTTCCCTATTTGCTCATGAAATTAATTAAAGGACAAACCCTGAGCGATCGAATTCGCGCCGTCCATCAAGCGGACGAGATCGACATAAAATCAGTCCGGCCCCTTATTGAAGCGCTTATCCGAGTCGGGGAGGCCATCAGCTACGCCCACAGTGAGGGTGTCATTCACAGGGATTTGAAGCCAGATAACATTATGATTGGTGACTTTGGTGAGGTCTTAGTCATGGATTGGGGCCTTGCCAAAGAAAAGGAAGGTCAAGAGGACGAGGCGGCGTTAAAGAAAATGAATCAGATTCCCCCAAGTCAGATTCAATCGGGAATGACCATCGCCGGCTATGTGCTTGGCACACCGGGTTATATGCCTCCTGAGCAGGCTAGGGGCGAAGACGTCGACGAGCGAGCGGACGTCTTCTCGCTTGGAGCGATCCTCTGCGAAATACTCACGAGCCGAGTCCCTGTCGAGGACACAACACCATTCAAAATTCTTGTGAAGACCAGCGATGGTGAGATTTGCACACCGACTGACTACCAATTCAACCAGCTCCCTGAGCTTGCGGCCATCGCTGCGGCCGCCCTTCACCCCGAGGCAGACTCTCGCCCTCAGAGCGCCGCTGAATTCGTTGAGTGGTTGCGCTGTTATCAAAACAATCTTGCCGTGCCAATTTATCAGTATTCCCTGTCTCAACGATTGCTAGGAGGAGTACAGAGACATCCAGCCTTGATGGTGGGTCTTTCCATGACACTGTTTTTCTTGTTATTCGCGAGCATTTTGGGCATAGAGTTAGCCAGAGTCAACAACCGCGCCGAAGACAATGAGAAGCTGGCGATCACAGCGACGAAGGAGTTAAAGCAAAGCGACAAAGACAAAAAGAAGAGCGAAGATAAGGCATTTTTAGCCGATGAGAAGTTGAAAGTGGTGAATCGTCTCCGCTCCTTGATTGGGCGACGTGTATTCGGCGCGGAGTTTCGCAAGGAAGTCCGGCTCGCCCTCCAGCTCGATGAGGCAGACAGCGTCTATCGTCTTCAGATTGCCGAGTATTGTCATAAAGCCGAGCACACCGAATCGGCTCGAAAATTGGCCTTGGAGATTATTGCAAAGGAGTCTCCGGCGTACGAGGCGCTCTTTCTGCTCTACCAGATATCTGGAAAACGCGTCGCGAAGACGGCGAATGATAATCCGAGCTATTGGTTGAGTGAAATACGGCGCCGAGCTCAATTGAGAGGCGACGAGAAGAACGCCTACATCCTCTTTGCTCAGGCCACTGATGCGTATGAGAAAGAGGAGTGGCAGCGAGCATTGAAGATCTACACTGAGATTGAAGGTTACACGACCGCGATCTCGGCGGTGTATAACAATCGAGCATTAGTAAAAGAAAAACTAAATGATCTAGAGGGCGCATTAGTTGACTTCAACAAGGCGATAAAGTTAGCGCCGTCGAAGGTCGACGGCTACTTTAACAGGGCAACAATTTACGCTAAGCAAAAACGCTGGAGAGAGGCGCTCCGAGACTACACACAATGCGTGTCCATGACCCCCGATCATTTAAAGGTCTATACCAATAGAGGCGCGGTATACAGCAATTTGGGTCAGACCGATGCGGCGTTGGCCGATTTTGCCCAAGCCATTGAGCGAAACCCTAAAACAGTTCTTGGCTATAGTAATCGGGCCAATCTCTATGCGAAGTTGAAGAAATGGGAGCTGGCCTTGGCCGACTACAACTCTGCGATACAAAACGATCCAAAGTTTCAGTTGGGATACTTACGCCGAGGAGTGCTCCGTTCTAGGCTTGGCTTAGATGGAGCAGTTGAAGACTTCGAGCGTTTCTTGAAGATGGCACCCAATCACCCCTACGCCCCGCAGGCACGTCAACTCCTACAGCGGGCACGAGTGAGAAAACAGTAGCGAGCGTTGAAGTGTAAAGAAGCCCAAGTCGGCCGCCCAAGACTCCCTACTTGTATTGGCACTTCGATAGTCGTTTCCATGGACTTTTTTCCAAAACATCTTTGCGCTGCTTTTATTCAAGATGTCCGTTATAGCACCATTCACTAATTGTTGGTTTCTTTGGGTTTCGACGCTATTTCCTGCTGCGCCTCGTCCTCGTCTGGAAAGTCGCAAAACCAACAAGTCATTAATGAGCGTCGTCCTTCCCAGTTCACAAAAAGAATCTCCAACAACTGCGAGACGCCTGCAAATACTTACTTCAATTAAAACACGACCTCGAAAACATGACAAACAGGCAGCGTCAGTCAGCATCGAATGCACTCTCTTTCGATGAATGATCCTTTCTATTTAGTTGAAACAAGTTGCTGTAAAGTCGTCCCCGACGACATTCCTCAGTTTCTTTCATGGATTTCTTGCAATAGCGCTTAGAGGCCCTGATAAAGGGATGTAAAGAAGTAAGCCAGTCTGTTCAATTGGGCCCTTCCCCAATCATTGTCGTTTATTTGCACCCGTGTCCCTTTCGGTAAGAAGCGACGTCTCCTATGTACGGCCAAACTAAAGTGAAAACTCTCGTTCATCAGGCGCTTAAAAAAGAGCTCCTCATGACCTTCCACACCGACATGGCCTTCGAAACTGTGAGCGAGCTTGCCGAAGGAGGCATGGGCAAAATCTATAGGGTCCGAGATAAACGCTTGGATCGAGAAGCCGCATTGAAGGTGCTCCGAGCTGGTCGCACTGACAAAGACAGCACCCTGCGTTTTTTGCGGGAGGCCCGTATCACGGCCCAGTTATCCCATCCCGCCATCCCACCCGTTTACGAAGCAGGAATTACCCCCGAGG
>JARGOJ010000068.1:14959-16892 GCA_029210225.1 Planctomycetota bacterium | reverse complement strand
AGGTTGGGGGTGACCATTCCCCCTGCCCATGGTCCCCAATTCAAAGCAAGGGCTCTCAATTGATGAGAGCGAGCGCTCAATTTTTGAGCATATTTGTTGAGCGCTTCATTGGCCATGGCGTAGTCGACTTGGCCCTTACGTCCCAAGCGCCCGGTCGACGAAGAAAAGAGCACTAAGTGCCTTAAAGGCAGGCCGCGGAGGGCCTCAAGGAAATTCTCAAAGCCATGGACTTTGGTGCCGAAGACACGGTCGAATTGATCGAGGGTTTTATCTTCTATAAGTCGATCCGCGAGCACACCTGCACCGTGAATCAAGCCCGTAGGGTCACCGAAGTCCTGGCAAACTTTGTCAACGAAGCGCTCTACATCTTCTTTGTCGCGAGCGTCAACCGAGGCATACTCGACTCGCATTCCTGCGGCCTCTATCGAAGACACTGTCTGGCGAATCTCACGATCGGCAAGGATTCGACGGCACTTCTCCTGAATCACTTTTGGCGACCGATCACCACGCTCCATGAGGCCTTTTTTAATCTCGCTCTCTGCTTTCAAAGGCGCGAGCCAAGCTTCTTCCTCACTGGGAACGGCGCTGCGGCCCACTAATATAAAGGTCGCCCCAGCTTCACTGGATTCTGCTAAGGCAATGGCGGTCGCGGCCGTCACCCCCCGGGCTCCCCCCGTCACAATCATGACATCGTCAGATTTCAGCGCGCTGTCATTGAGCTTAGGACCAATTGGAGCTGCTCTTAGCACAGGAATCCGCCGCTCATCTCCAATTCCGAGGCCCACTTCTAGAGGACCCACTATCAGACACTCCTCAACGATGGCCTTCGCGGCGCGCTTAATGTTGTTTGAATTGACCGCGAGATCGAGAGATTTGCACGAGACCTTCTTCCACTCTTTATCTGCAGTTTTAACCAAGGCGCCAATGGTCGCAGAATAGGGACATTGATTTTCAGACCATGACTTCAGTCCGAAGGCACCATCCATTCGACTCACAGAAACGAGGAATGACTGTCCCTGGCGAAGCTGCTTCGCCGCTTTTTGAGTCAATTCGAGATTTGAAAACGGGTATTCGCTTGGCAAGGACCCGACTGGGCTGAGTAAGACCAAACCTGCCAGATTATCAATCTTCAGGTCCGTTTTCACCGGGCCAACAACAGCCTTTAAGCCTTTATCTGTAAAGCATTGAGCAATTTCCTGGGGAAGCTCACTGCCATCGTCTGTAACGTAAACAAGCCCCGCTCGGACCATCAGCGGCGACCGATCAGAGCTAGCAAATAGCTCCATTCCCAGCTCAAAACGATCTAGGCTCTCCTCTGGGTCATTTTTTTTTTGCGGGGCGCTCTCGACGAGCTCCTCTTCAGTCACAGTCTTCGGTGACGCGATCGACCCCGCCACTGCAGCGAGAACGTCGACGATATCCTTGAGCGTTTGAATACTGCCCATTTGGTCCGATTGAATCGTGGGCGCATCGGGCATTTGCTCTTGGAGCGCAGAGAGAATCTCAACGCGCTTAATGGAGTCAATTCCAAGATCGCTATCGAGGCCCATGTCCAATTCCAACATCTCTGCTGGATAACCTGTCTTCTCCGAAACCACCGCCAAGAGTAAAGCGCTGATTTGAGTTGTACTCGTTGTTGAGCTTGCTTTTGACCTTGATTGTTTCGGGGTACCGTTACGGCTGTTTGAGGCTGCTGCACTCACAGGAGCGGCGCTGGGAGCGGCCTTTGCGAGGACCTCGACGATATCTTTGAGGGTTTGAATACTGCCCATTTCGTCGGATTTAATGGAAGGAATTTCTGGCAATTGCTCTTGCAGGGCAGAGAGAATTTCAACGCGCTTGATTGAATCAATTCCTAGGTCGCTATCGAGACCCATTTCCAATTCCAACATCTCTGCTGGATAACCTGTCTTCTCCGAAACCACCGCCAAGA
>JARGOJ010000068.1:7567-14859 GCA_029210225.1 Planctomycetota bacterium | reverse complement strand
ATTCCAACATCTCTGCTGGATAACCTGTCTTCTCCGAAACCACCGCCAAGAGTAAGGCGCTGATCTTTGTTTGGCTTATTCCAGTATTTGCTTGCTTCGCGGGAGCAGGCGAGGCCTTTGGAGCGACCGGTGTGGGCTTCGGCTGGGTCTGCGCTCTTGGAGCCACAGGCGCTGGCTTCGGAGCGCTGGTGCCGTTTCGGCGCGGCGCGACTCTCGGTGGCGAAGACTGCATTGGAGCTGGAACCGTCTGCGTCATGGGAGGAAAGGAGAGGTTCGGAGCGCCCTGACCCAGGGTACCAAGAAGTAGCTGTTGCTGCTGTTGGAACAATAAATGGAAGGTCTGTTGAGCGTTCTCCTGACCTTCCATAAAGCGTTCGTGCAATTGAGCATTCTGTTCTTGAATGCGCTGCAACGCTGCAATATTTTCTTGCGTGATCCTCAGCGCTTCGCTGAGTTGATTGGGATTAGCAGAGGGAATAGTCATCGCCGTGACTTCCTGTTTCCTAGGAGTGACTGTCTTGTTCTGACGCAGCGGAGCCGCTGCTGTGGCTCGACGAGCCTGCCCATTGGTCGAACTCATGACCTTGGCAGCGGGACGAGGCGCAGCTAGGGGCTGAGGAGTCGATGGGGCTTGTGTTTTGACTATTGGAGCGCGAGGCGCTTTTTTCTTTGTCGGGCTTCGATAATTGGAACCGGTGAGAACCACGGTCATCAAAGCCTTCTTCTTGGCTTTTGGTGCTTGAGCCAGGAGTGTGGCTCCGTCATCCCATTGGTTCAGGTCGATATCCAAGCCGAGGGCTGCTAACCATGAAATGGTTCTCGCCAAATCCAGGACGCCGTGGTGACGCCCGCCGGAAGAGTCAAGCGCCCGAGCAAAGTGAGCTTGATCACCAAGAATGCTCTTCGCTAAACCTGTCAATCGATTGCCGGGTCCGACTTCAATAAAGGTCCGAGCACCTGCCTCATACATAGCCTGAATTTCACGAACGAATTCGACCGGCTTGGCCAATTGGTTCGCGAGCAGGTCTTTCGATGTCTTGGCATCACCGGGATAGGGGGCGCCGTTTGTATTCGCAAAGACGGTCCCAACACCCTCTGAAAACTCAACGTTATCGAGTGCTTTAGCGAGGGGCTTTGCAGCGTCAGAGACAAAGGAGCTGTGAAATGCGGCGGCGACGGTCAACTCTGTGCAACGAAGCTTTTGGTTCTTAAGCTGAGCAACAGCCTTCTTCACGTCTGCGCTCGCGCCAGAGAGAACGCATTGATTCGGAGAGTTTTTATTGGCAAGGACAAGATTCAGCTTCGACTCTTTAAGAAAGGCCTCCACAGTCTTCACATCCGCTTTGACGGCGAGCATGGAGCCTCGATCGCCATCCCCCGCGGCCATGAGTTCTCCACGAGCGCGAGAGAGCCCGTGAAAGTCTTTGCTACCGATACGTTGACCGGCACAGAGCGCTGTCAATTCACCATAACTGTGTCCGGCAAAAAGAGAGGCTTTGAGTCCAAACTGCTGCAAGATCCGATAAGCCCCCAGGCTTGCGGCTCCAATCGCGGGTTGAGCCACTGCGGTATCGGTGAGCGCGGCCACCTGCTGCGCCTTTGTCTCTTTATTGGTAAAGGTCCAACGAGGGTAGATAAGATCGCTCAAGCCATCGTTGTGAGATCCCTCAGCAAAAACTGACTCTGCCTCAATCAAGACGTCGAGCATTGCGGGAAACTGACAGGCAAGGTCTCTGAGCATTCCCAGATATTGGCTGCCCTGACCAGGGAAGAGCACTGCGACTTCACCGCTCTCAACCCTGTCCGCCAAGACCAGGCCGTCAGGAGTCGAGTGTAAGCCTTCACCTTTAGACGAGCCCAGCAGGGCGAGGCCTTTGGCCAAGACAGTCTCGACCGCTGTCTCCGAGTATTGGAGAGGAAGAAGAACCCGAATAGGGTCAGCGCTCTGGAATCGCTTACGACTTGCTGCCGCCAATAACCTAAGCTCAGCGAGCGTGGCTTTCTTTGGAAAATCCGCCAGGGCCGCGCTGACCGCGTCTCTGCTCGTCCCTGAGAAGGCGAGGATTTGACTGTCGCCGGTCCAATCGATATGGGAATTTCGAGAATCGGACTCTTCCAAAACACAGTGGAAATTACTGCCGCCAAAGCCAAGGGCGCTCAAAGCGGCGCGGCGAGGATGCTTTTCACTCCCAATCCATGGGCGAGGCAGGGTGTTCAGATAAAAAGGAGAACTGTCGTTGGCGAGAGCAGGCAGGGGCGCCGCGACCTTGATGCTCGGAGGTAGAACTTTGTGATGCAGAGCCAAGGACGCTTTGATAAGCCCAGCAACTCCAGCGGCAGCCTTGGTATGGCCGATTTGTGATTTCACAGAACCAATCGCGCACCAACGAGGCCCACGGCCGTTCTTCCCTGCTGATTCAGCCGAGTAAACCTGAGTAAGCGCGGTGAGTTCGACATCATCCCCAACCTTGGTGCCCGTTCCATGAGCCTCAACGAGCTCAACCGTATCAGGGGAGACTCCAGCCACATCATAGGCGTTTTGCAAGGCTCGGGCTTGTCCAGCAGAGCTCGGCGCATAAATCGCCTGACCTTTCCCGTCACTCGAAGAGCCAACTCCTCTCAGAACCGAATAAATCCGATCGCCATCACGCTTGGCGTCGTCCAAGCGTTTGAGAACAACCATTCCGACGCCTTCGCCGAGGATGGTACCGTCGCCCTGAGCGTCAAATGGACGGGAGTGACCTGTCGGAGATAGCGCTGGTGTCTTGCTGAAACACATATACATAAAGATGTCGTTGAAGGTATCCACACCCCCGGCGATGGCCATGCTGGAGCGACCGGAGATCAACTCTAAAGATGCGAGGTGAAGCGCGCTGAGGGAGCTTGCACAGGCTGCATCGACCACGCAGTTTGTTCCCCCAAGGTCTAGGCGGTTTGCGATTCGTCCGGCAACGACATTGCCAAGTAATCCAGGGAACGATGCTTCTTGCCAACCGACGTAGGAATCGGAGATCCGTTCGATCACGTCGTTAGCGGTCTCTGTATCAACGCCCGCTTCTTCCAGCGCTCGTCGCCACTTTGGATGGCCAAGTCGGGCTCCCAATGGAATCACAAGCTCCAGGGCTCCGGTCACACCGAGCACCACGCTGACCCGGCTCTTGTCCCAGTCGTTCTTTGGATCGTAGCCGGCGTCAATTAAGGCTTGCTGAGCAGTAACCAAACCCAAGAGTTGAGCCGTGTCCGTCGCTTCAATGGCGTTAGGCGGAATCCCGTAATCGAGGGGATTGAACTCGAAGGGCTTGAGAAAGCCTCCGGTTTTGGCGTAGGTGAAGTCGGGGCGCTTAGGATCTTTATCGAAGTAATCCTTAACCTCCCAGTGACTCTCGGGAATGTCGGAGATGCCATCACGGCCAGCCTTGATGTTCGACCAATAGCGTGTTGAATCCTCGGCGCCGGGAAACATGCAGCCGATTCCAATAATCGCTAAGGGGATGGTCTTGTCGTTTTCCAGACTCATTCTGAGAGACCTTCCTCTATCTCCGCGCGCTTCATGGGCGAGAAGGTTTGTAACTCTGCGGATAATTTGAGTCCTTGGCTCCGCAAGCTTTGCAGACGAGTCAAGACAGCCGCTCCATAGAGTAAATTCATGGCAACAGCGACAACGTTTCGATTCGCCGCCTGCTCCAAGAAGGATCCTTTGACCCACTCGTTGAAAGCGCCCATGGCTGGTCCGCACCAGACCTGATAGTCGAGTTTTCGGCTCGGCTCCCCAGCGTTCGCCCAACGTGACGACAAACCAAGGTAAGACCGAAACACCAAGGCCATTTTATGCTTTGGATCCCTATTTGCCCGTTCTACTTGGCGAGGATCACGAAGTTCAAAGAAGGCCTTCGTGCTCGCCCAACTCTCCTCGAAGCTCGCACGAAGCAACATCTTCTCGATAGATGCTCTCTCAGCGGCAGGGATCTCTTCGAGGCTTCCGTAGGCTTTGTAAGTGTCGTAAAGCTTTTGGGCTCGCATCGCAAACATGGTCCCACGCTTAAGAACCTGGACTTTGACACCCATCTCAAACATGTCCGCTGCAGGAGCCATCGCGGTGTCTGCCTGTCCCGCATTCACGAGCATTTGACGGACAAAATTCGACGATCCCGATTCGATGCATGCTTGATTGATCGTTCCGGTGACTAGAAAGTCAGCGCCCATCGCGAAGGCCGCGGCTGCCGATGCCGGTGTTGCAATTCCACCGGCGGCGCCCACTCTTAACCGCTGAGCGTAGCCAAACTGCGCTCCTAAGCGCGCCGCGAGGGCCACCATGGTGGGCACTAACGAGACCGCCGGACGATTGTCAGTGTGGCCCCCTGAGTCCGCTTCGGCGGTTAAATCACCAGCCATAGGAATCTCTGCGGCTAGCTCGGCCTGATCCTGGGTAATCACTCCTTGCTCAACAAGTTCCTTTAAAAGGCGGGGTGGAGGAGGAGAAAAGAACTGGGTGGCGACTTCGACTCGGGAGACCTTGGCCACGATCTTGTTTGGCGCAACAATTTCGCCGTCGGCGTTTCGATGGATGCCTGTCACTCGGTATCGGACAACCGGCAAAGTCAGGCCCATATAAGCCGATGCAGAGACGAGGCGCAGCTCATGTTTGAGGTAGAGATCAACAATGCGATCTTCCAGATCAGGTTCGTTCGGGCTATGAATCAAGTTGGCCCCGAAGGGACGATCTCCAAGAGAGGCTTTTAAACGCTTAAGAGAGTCTTCAACGCGTTCGGGGGACAAGCCAGCAGATCCAAAGAACCCAAGCATTCCAGCCTTCCCAACGGCCTCTACAAGCTCCACTGAAGCGATGCCGTTGGCCATCGCGCCAGCGACGTAAGGGAAGTCTAAACCGTGCTCGTCACAGAACTCTGAGCTGCCAAGGTTTTGAAGGGTCAGCGCCGGCGCATAACCGAGCAGAGGATAGGACGAATCATCGGAGCCGTCTGCGAGCCCAAGAGTCGCTTGACCTCCAGCGGCTATCGCAGCCTCGCCGTCTTTTAAGACAATCGCGATGGGGCGTGAGATGGCCGAGAGGACCTTTTGAAACTGGGCGCGATCCGTCGTGGGCTCTGTGCTTTGTGAATCGGCCTTCCAACACCCTAGGATCGGGCGAGTATCCGTTAGACAGACATTCATTATTTTCATCGTCCTGAATTCAGAGGAAGGCGTGAATTATTCAAATAATTGAGATGGTTCAAGGGCTTTTCTTGTGAAAAAACAAACTGAGCGGGGACATACCCGCTCAACTCCGTTAAACACTCAAGTTGCCAGACCCGAAATCACAGGTCTTTTTTACAAAGATAGAAGTCAAGTTTCTCGTAGTCCGATGCCAGGCGCTGATCCACTTCTTCCATGGTTTTGGGAGGAGGAACGATGACTTTTTCGCCAGGAACCCAGTTCACTGGGCAGGCGACGCCGTTGCCGTCTGCGGTCTGTAGAGCGGTCAGAGTTCTCATGACTTCTTCGACGTTACGCCCGACATTTAAGGGGTAGTAGATAATCGCACGGATCTTTTTCTTTGGATCGATGATGAACAAGGCGCGGACAGTGACCGTCGTTGCCTCCCCAGGGTGGATCATTCCGTAAAGTTCGGCGACGGTGCGATCATGGTCGGCGATGAGAGGGTAGGGGAGACGACAGTTCAGAATCTCGCCGAGGTTTTGCACCCAAGCCAAGTGAGAATGAATGCTGTCGATAGACACGCCAATGAGCTTGGTGTTTTTTTGCGCAAATTCGTCTGCGCGACGACCAAATTCGGTTAGTTCTGTCGAGCAAACTGGAGTGAAGTCGGCGGGGTGTGAGAATAGGATAGCCCAGCTGTCTCCTTGCCACTCGCTGAAGGTTAAGGCCCCGTGAGTTGTAGGGGCGGTCCAATCGGGGGCTGAGTCACCAATGCGAGGCATGGCTCCCCGAGACGTTGTCGAACCTTCGCTTGAAGGGCTTGCTTCACACATAGATCGTTTCCTTTTGTTTCCCACGTTTGTCTTACCGGATCGTATCAGCGCGAGAAATTACCACCGAGACCCTGAAAGATCAAGAATTTCCCGAAGCCACTAACAAGGCTTTCCGCGTCGCATCCACTTTGAGCTGCGCAGCGTTCCTAGCCTTTTGGGCGATGTCGGAGCGCGCCACCGCCGCCTTCAGATTCGCCGCCGTGACTAGAGCGCGCTGCTTCGCCTTCTCAAGTTCCGTCACAAGGCGCTTCTCTTCGCTGTTTGCATGAGCGACTCGCTTTTGTCCCTCTTGAACCGAGTGTTCAGCGGCCGCACGACTCTTTTTCAAATTCGCCGCAGACAACGCCGCCTTCTTCTCCATGACCACCGCCCGCTGAGCATCTTCCTTAGCCTTCTCCGCCAAATCCCACGCCGCCGCTGCCGCATCGACGAGGGCTTTCTCACCCTTAAGCTTCGTCGCGGCTTCCAAGGCCCGAGCGGCGGCTTTTGAGTTTTGATCGGAAAAGGACCGAGTGCTCGCGAGGGTCTTCTTCGCCTGATCGTGAATAAGCTGCGCGTGAGCACTCAACTTCGAGGTCTCAGCAAGATAGGCCTTCGAGGCCGCGACCGCTGCCACAGCCTCCTGGCAGGCGTTCTGAGCCAGTGAGATATTCCGGAGAGTCTTCTTGACCCGCATCCGTGCGAGCGCGTCCTCAGAGCGCGCCTGCTTCTCCGCAGCCTTGACCTTCGCGGCCTCACTCATGGTCAGGTCTAAACTTTTCAGCTTCTCACTGAGCTGCAGCTCGACGAGCCAAACCTTGGTGCTACCTTTGGAATCGACATAGGTTTTCAGCGCTTGTTTGCTCTTCTGTCGGACCTGATTCGTCTGTTTTGTCACCGACTCAAGGCCTTTTTTACTCTGGGCCAGAGCCTTCTCCGTCTTCTTGAGAGAGCCCGCCAGCTTGCCAAGCTTTCTTTGGAATCGACGTCGATCATGCTTCTTCGTGAAGAAGACCCACTCCGCGTGGTGAAAACGCTGAGCCAAGCTCGGTACACGCCATGTCAGTCGCTTTCTCTCCTCATTCAAGCCACGATAGAGCGCGACGTTCCAGCGATCCTGAATGGTCAGTGAGAGGCTTGGTTTCTTCAAAGTCTTTAGCCACTCAAAGCGCTCATAGAGGGGATTGACCGTCTCTTTCAAGTCTTCATAACGCTTCTTCCAATTTGGAATCTCCCAACCCAGTTGCTTCTCCCGTTGAGTCCACAAGGTCCGTCGCTTCTTTTGATCGAGCTCCTGAGACTTCAAGACCTGATGGCGTTTCG
>JARGOJ010000068.1:0-7557 GCA_029210225.1 Planctomycetota bacterium | reverse complement strand
ACGCTTGCTTTGCTTTCTGAGCCTCGCGCTGAAGTTTAGGTAGGTTCTTGCTGATCAAGACCATGCGCTCTTTGATGGTCGGCAGGTTGATCTGCTCTTTGTGCAAGACCTGACCACTCTTAGCATTCCAGGACATCAATTGTCCGCCGTAGTCACCGCTGAAAAAGCGTTTTCCATCCTTGTTAAAGACAACGCGAGTCGGCATATCCCGAGTGCCACGGACCTCCTTCAAGGCTTTGCCGTTCTGGTTCCAAATCCGAATTCGGTAGTCTCGTCCACAGGTGAGCAGGCGGCCATCCCGAGAGTAGTCGACGGAGAGAGTTCCTCCCCCATGTGCGTTCCAACGGCGAATCGCCGCGCCATCTTCGGCCCGCCACAGCCGTGTTGTTCGGTCTTCACTCGCGCTCGCGAGGACGTTGCTATCAGCGCGCCAAGAGAGATCGGTGATGGCTCCGGAGTGACCTTTGAGTTCGGAGAACTCGCGCCCCGTCTCACTCTCCCAAATGTACAATCCGCCATTGCGGTCGCCGCTGGCAAGAAGAACTCCATCTGGACTGAAAGCCACAGTGGTGACCCAGTCTGTATGTTTTTTCTTCTTGTAGACAAGCTGCCCGGTCGCTGTTGAAAAGACCTTGACGATTTTACTCGGGCCCGACAGCGCAACCAACGAGTGATCGCGGCTGATGCTCGCGGCGAGGACGATGTCGTATTCTTTCCCCAGAGTCATCACTCTCTGGCCGGTCCTCATATTCCAGAGCACGACCTGTCCCGAATGAGAACCTCGGCCGCCTCCAGCCAACAAAAATTCTCCAGTAGGACTGAAAGACAATATCTGAGGGTGCCCTTCGGGAAACTTGAGGATGCCGCGAAGGCGGTAGTTGTCACTGTTGTAGAGCAAGACCTGCTTATAGGCGCCGACCGCGATCACGTTGGCCGTTGCGCTCTGAGCCAGAGCCGTAATCGAGTTGGCTCGACGCGCCCTAAAGGCTGGGTTCTTATTGAGCTGTGGAGGCATAGGAGGAGGGCCCTTGATCGTTGGCGCCGCAAGAATTGTCGCCGACGCGATCTTCTTCTTCTTCTTGGCGGCCTTGCTGTTCTTGTCTCGAAGGGCACCTCCGGCGATCCACGCTTTCAACAACGCGATGGACTTCTTATTGATTTTCGGCTCTTCCGGGGGCATGTAGGGTCGCTCAGTGTGAATCACCTGGCGGAACAGCTTGCTCCCATCCGGATCCCCCGGGCTAATCACAGCCCCAGAACCTCCTCCAGCCATAGTCCCTGAATACGTCGTCAGATCAAGGTCCCCTGCGGCGACGTCGGCGTTATGACAGTCATTGCATTTGGCCTCGAAAATCGGCAAGACGTGACGATCAAAAGTGATCTTCTCTTTACCTTCGGCGTTCGCGAGTGTTGGAGTAAGAAGAATCGCAGCCCAAAGCAAGGCCATTTTTGTCGTTCTCTTCATGGCATTGTCCTCTAACTTTTCAATGATTGAACAAGAACTCGCGAGAGTTTAGAACCGCCCAAAAGACATCCTCAACCGCCATGCGCTTGTTCTTCCCAGCTGCAATGAACTTCTTAAAAACCTCCTGCTCCGACCCGGTCATCGGTCGACAAAGACAGCGCAGGTAGATTTCATTAATGATCGTGAGGGGCTTCTTTCCCTTGAGCATCCGACGACGAACATATTGACCTTTGAGAATGTTCCTCGTCACGGTTTCACCGTTTATGAGGTGGAGCGCCTGAGACAGAGTCGGCTCCATTTTGACTTCACAAGAGCAAACGGTCTCGCGCTTCGGGCGACCGAATATCTGCAAGAAGTATGTCGAATACGTGCCGTCAGCGATCTCCACGGCCCGCGAGCCTAAGGGCAATCGTCGGAACTTTTGCTTTGTGTCCGTCACCTGACTAATGCAATCGAGTAAAACCTCGGCCTTAAGTCGCCGCACTCCAGCATGGGAGAAGTTGCTCTTATCGAAGGCATTGTCTAAGTTCGCCAGGCCTCTTTGATAGGCCCTTGAATTACAGATGTCCCTGACAAGCAACTTGAAGTTGTATTTATAGCCGGTGAACTTCTTACCAAGCTCGGCAATCAGCTCGGGGTTTGAGGCCGGGTTGCTCACGCGAACGTCATCAACCGGATCGATAATGCCTCGACCGAAGAAGTGACTCCAAACGATATTCGCGAGATTTTTGGCGAAATAAGGATTGTCCTTTGATGCCAACCACTTTCCGAGAACCACACGCCGATCTTTGCCCCGGGTATTCGGAGCGGCGCCTCCCAAGAACTTCGGCGCGACAGGCTTCTTTGAAACAGGATGGCGCACCTCCCCTCGACCCCGATTGAAAATGACCGTCTCCCTAGGATCCTGACCGCGCTTGCGACCGATCTGAGAGAAGAACGCCGCGAAGCCATAGTAATCGTTCTGAGTCCACTTATCGAAGGGGTGATTGTGACATTGAGCGCACTGAATCCGCATCCCCATAAAGACTTGCGCGACATTCTCTGAGAGCTTCAGCGTGTCTCTTTCAATCTGGAAGTAATTCGAAGCGGGACTGGTAAAGTTTCCGCCCTGGGCCGAGAGAATCTCCTGGACCATTTGATCCATGGGAACATTGGCCGCCACTCTCTTCTTCAACCAATTGTAATAAGAGAGCATCGCTTTGGGGCTGACGTTTCTCTGAGTACGAATCTGCAGTAGCTCCGCCCACTTCAAGACCCACATATCTACGAATTCTTTACGTCCAAGCAGATCATCGACGAGCTTGGCGCGCTTATTCTTCTCTTTGCTCTCAAGAAACTTATTCAGTTCGTCAATTTTGGGAAGTTGACCAATGATATCGAGGAAAACCCGGCGAATAAATGTCCGATCGTCACAGATCTCTGAGGGTTGAACGTGAAGCTTGCGAAGCTTCGCGTTCACTAGCCGGTCGATATAGTGAGATTCGTCATCAACCCACTTCTTGGCGATGCTGTCTTTTGGACGCGTGACAACAGGAGAGCCAACAGTGATCGCTCCGTAACGCGCCATAACAAAGGCTTCTCCTCGGGCCCCCGCTGTGATAACTCCGCCGGGAGAAACCTTTGCGCTGTGCTCATTATTGGTTAGAAAGACCGTTGTCGTAGTGACATCACGGGTACTGCCGTCGCTGTATTTGGCGCGGACAACAAGTCGTTGTTCCTCACCCCGACCAGCGAACACCATATTCGGGGGAAACAACTCTAGATCAACCAGGGTTGCTAAAGTCTTCGGATCGCGGCGTGCGCCGTTCTTCAGCCAATCAACAATTGTCTTGTAGGACTCTGAGCTCTTGTCGAAGCGCTTGCCCCCGCTATGGCGAACGGCGGCGATTGATTTCTCCAAGAGCAAGCTGTCTTCAGGGACCGCGAGATTCAGTCTGCGCCCAGCCATTTCACGAGTGAGGCGCTGATAGTCTCCATCGGGGTCGTAGCCAAAAAGCGAAAGCCGAAAGCCGTCTTTACCTCGGGACGCGCCGTGGCAGCTTCCTTGGTTACAGCCCGACTTAGTCAGGATAGGCATAACATCGAGCTTAAAACTTGTGATCTTGCTCTTCTTCACGTTGCGAACGTGAACGGGCAGCTTCCTTTCGAGAGACTGAAATCGAACGAGAAGCTCCGTTTTCCCATCCGAGAGAGGATAGACGGTCAAGTTCTTCTTATGCGCCGCGATCTTCTCGTTGCTCCAACGCAACAAGACCTGCGCCGTGACGTCGGCGGTTGAACCGTCGTCGTAGTCGGCCATCGCAATGAATCCTTGAAGATCATTGCGATGATCGAGAACAATGGAGCTGGGAAAGACTCGCAACCCCTTCGCTTTTTTTGGCGCCGCGAAAGCCGTCGTCGTCAACAGGGTCAACGCGCAAGCAATCGAAGTCGTTCTTAGCATCATGGGTCTCTCTTTCTTCCTACGGCATTCGATCATGGCTTTGTCGCTTCTGCTTCACGGTCTTTTCGGTCTTTACGCAGCTGCTCAAGCCTGGAAAGGCGCTTCTTAGCCGTCGGCTTCTTCTTTTTAGCCTTGGGCTTTGCTTTGGGCTTCGGCTTCGATTTTTTCCGGACAATAGGACGATCTATTCGAAGTTCAGCGCGCCCTGTTCTGTGGAGGACGCCGCCAGTTTTCGTCGGGCAAATTACTTGTCCGGAAATATTGCGATAGCGTCCAGGACGACAATTTTTCGCGGTTTTTACAGGAAAAACAAGTTCATTCATTCCCACTTTTAAGGCGATCTCTGGCGCGGTCACTCCTCTCGGAAGTCCAATCAATCGCGCCTTAGCGTTGCCTTCAAAGTTCTTCGCAATCTTCACAGAGCAGACGATCTCGGTCTCTTTACCTAATTCGACAGCGCTCCGCTTAAACGATAGATTCACGAAGGGCTTAACGATTTCAATAGAGGCCAGCTTCGATGAAGCCCAGACATCGCCATTCCCAACCCTCGCCCTTGCAACGATCACGATAGGCCAACGACCAAGCTGAGCCTTGGAGTTTGCGTTGATAGGAATGGAGGTCCGATCACTCTTGGGTTGAATTGTCGCTGAGCGACCCGAACCGACTCCTGGAGGATTAATCAACATTTCAACGCGTATGGGCGCGACAAAGCCCTTATCTCGGTGAGCAATGACGGTCAATCGCATCGCGCCGTTTTGAACAAGGGGGATCTTTGGCACAACTAATTCAATAGTAAATGGAATTTTCTTCGTGACCGCTAAGGCCGTCTTGTTCTCAGTTCTTTGCCAATACAGTCGATTTTTCGGGGGACCGTAAACCAACTCTGAGCTTTGGGAGTGCCCGCCTTCAATCGTCCGTTTATCATTGAGCGTCCCTTTGAAATGGATCAATTGGCTCTGGAGGGGCACCTTTGCTCCGACTTCAAAGACAACGGGGATTCGATTGACGTTCCGATGCATTTCTGGGAGAGAGGCTTTGACGCCCGCCGGAAGTCCGAGGGCTTCAATCTTTAACGGGCCGCGAAAATTGGCTTTGCTGGCATTTATTAATGTTGCAAATCGATTTCCCTGGGGAACTGAAATGTCTTGACGTGTTTGCCCGTAACGGGAGAATTTGGGAACCGCGAGCGTGAACGCGGCTTTGGGAGCGCGAACTTCAATTCGATAGATATAGTCTGAACCGCCACGGTTTAAGTGATCTCTAATTTGTAGAAGAAACTCTCCAGTGTGAGGCAAGGTGTAGGCAAAAGTGCTATCAGGCCCGCCCTTGTCGTCATTCCCCGTCAGATATTTTGCGTTGCGGCCATCTCTAATGACTAATACTGAATCAATGGGACTCCCAATTCGTCGACCGAAGACTTGAAAGTCGAAGCGCTGACCTTTTTTGCCCTTAAAACGGATCCAATCGGACTGCCCTTGCTTCTCAATGGTGCCGTTAAAAGCTCCCGGTACCGCGACTGCTTTCAATTTTTTCGATTGGGAAAAATTGCCGTTTGGTTTCACTTCAAGATAGTTCTTCAAATTCACGATGCGAAAGGGAATCGTCGTGATGCTCATCCCCTGCTTATCCTTCATTCGCACTGGGAAGAAGGCGCCGCTCTTGGGCACAGTGATCACCTGACTGCTAACTCCTGCGACGTCTCCAATAAAGTGAACTCTTAGCTTCTCTCCAGGTTTTCCTCCAGGGGGCATCAGCGCGAGTGGTCTTGGAAAGGTACCGACCGAGAGTCGATAGTGGCTATTGTTATTGCCACGATAAGCGCTCTCCCGCACCTCGATTGTGTAGTCGCCGCTTTGTGGGATAATCGTGGAGCAGAAGGCATCCTGCCGGGCGAGGGCTGTGTCATCACTCTGAGAGAGAATGAAACCTCGGCTATCAATCAATGCAATGGCGGGGTCGAACATCGTCGTGCCCAGGCGCATTCCGCGAACATCAACAGTGATCCGCTGGCCCTTTTTCGCGCTAATCTTAAAGCGATCAACGTCTTCGTTTTTAATGACACCTTGGACCGTGACATTCAGAGGAATCTTCTGCGCTCTATGGACTTCGTTATTGGGTTCCTTCTCCGCCACGTCAGGGAGATGGCCGACCCAGAAGGTCCTTAATTCGCTAAGGCCCGATTGAGTTCGCAGCCTCAATGAGTGCTCCCCAAGGGGACAATCCGGCAAGATATGGATCTTCACCCGAACCTGGCGATCATTTATGACCTTGACGTTCTCGGCTTTAATCTTCGCCGTGTAGAAAAGCAGCTCTTGGGCATCTTTTAAGCGTTGACCATAGACCCGGATTTCCAGTTTTCGCCCACGTTGCGCGCCTCGCGGGGCCACGACACTCACGGTCGGGCTCGAAGCTTCTGCATTATGGGGAACTAAAACAGCTCCCAGAAGAATCATTAAAAGTGCAAGTTTCTTCATGCTATCCGTCTCCAGGTCTTCCTTGTGTCCTTGATTCATACTCTTTGAATGGCCGTTTTAGACAAGCTCATAAATCGAGCGATCAATAAAATCGCCACGACCGTCAGTCCTAAACTCAGACCCCACCAAAGACCACTAGCACCATAGTTCAGCGGAAACGCCATGAGGATGCCAAATGGTAATCCAAATAAATAAAAGGCCCCGAGATAAATGGCCAGGGGCCACTTGGTGTCTCCAGCGCCTCTCAAGGCTCCAGACGTCACCGCTTGAACGCCGTCACTGAGTTGAAATATAGCTGCGATAAAGAGCAGCGGTATCGCCGCCAGAATAGCGTCGGGTTGGTCGGTAATAAGTCGCGCCAACGGCTCTGGGAAGAATATGAAGATCAACGCCGAGAAGGCCATGAAACACATTCCTGTCCCCACGCTGACGAAGCCCGCCATGCGTGCCCCCTTCGAGTCGCCTCTCCCGATCGCGTGGCCAACGCGAACCGATGCGGCGGTGCCAATTCCCAAAGGGATCATGAAGGACGCGCTCGCCAACGTGAGCGCGACCTGATGCCCCGCCAGTGAATCGGGGCTGAGGTTCCCCATTAAAATACTGACGAGCCCAAAGACCGCGACCTCTGATAGAAAGGTCAATCCCAAGGGAACTCCCAGAGCCAGCGCTCGCTTAATGACAGGCCAGTTCGGCTTCACCGAATCTGTCCGCCGCTCAGGGGTTTTTCTCAATGATCTATGAATGACAAAGAGCAACAGGGCACACTGAAAGACTGTGCATACAGAGCTTGTCACTCCCGCCCCCGCCACTCCCAAAGCTGGAATCCCCATGGGTGAAAAGCCAAATCGGAGCAGCCCTTCGTCGCCAAAGACGAGCAACCAACTCAACGGAACATTCAACAAGTTCGCGAGGACAACACCGATTAACATCGGCCTCGTAATTTCAAGGGCCTGCAGATAACAGCGTGAGCTTGTAAACAACAGCAGAGGAATCATGGCGGGGAGTCGGCCGTAAAGGTAAGCCATGCTATGCCCAGCGGTTTCTCCGTCGATCCCGAAGTTGACCAAATTCTGCCCCAAGATCCAAACAATGGCGCAGAGTGGGAAGCTGACTAAGGTTGATATCCAGAGCCCCTGCCAGAAAATCTCATGAGCGCTCTTCATCTCTTTGGCCCC
>JARGOJ010000067.1 GCA_029210225.1 Planctomycetota bacterium | reverse complement strand
GGATATTCCGCGAATCAATCGTTCGTCGCGAAAAATGACGCGGAATAGTGAGGCTCAAAATCTCCTTTTCGATCCAGGGCGCCCTAAAGGTCGTTGGCACAAGATCTGCTAGTCACTCTTGTGCGTCAATCGCGCTCTCTGTTTCGCTGAACAATCGACCCAGCCAATAGAGTGCAGCCCTGGGGGAGAAGAGCCTGTATTTGGGGTATTTGCAAGCATACTATTCCGGCCTTCTGATCGCTCTTCTCCTTCGGGACATCCCTTCCTCCTCGACGCCCTCTCTATAGCTCACAAAAATCCGCTATAATTCTTCAACGATCCCTCAAATAGGA
This sequence comes from Planctomycetota bacterium, assembly GCA_029210225.1. Classification (GTDB taxonomy): domain Bacteria; phylum Planctomycetota; class J058; order J058; family JARGOJ01; genus JARGOJ01. The sequence goes on along the minus strand of JARGOJ010000067.1, from coordinate 16,565 downwards.
TAGAGCGAAGATTCATGGGTGGAAACCTCTTCAAATTGGGACGATTACCCCGATCCGAATACCTCGTTATCGAGGCTGAGCTCCGCGAATACCTAGACAAAAAATTTGGCGAGAACTACAAAATTCCCAGATACTACGGTGACAAGAGCGACTTCGGAGACGCTGATATATTGCTTTCCAGCGCTATCAATAATGACTGGCGAGCCCTCCAAGCTGAGATTCTCAAAGACCTCCACATCACCGATTCCATCTCGCAACAACGGCTACTCTCAACCAATTATCGACAATTCCAAGTCGACTTCTTCTTTGTCGTGGAGGACTGCTTCGAGAGCACCTACCACTTCCTCTGCTTCAATGACCTCGGCAATTTACTTGGCAAGATATTCCGACGCTTTAACCTCAAATATGGTGAGAAAGGGCTCTTTTACGTCTATCGCCGGGACGAAGGAAACTATAAGAAAGACATACTAGTCAGCCGTGATTTCTCAAAGATCCTTCGCTTCCTTAAGCTCTCCTACGATGAATGGAACAAAGGCTTCGAGAGCCTCGACCAGCTCTTCCGATGGGTGATCGCCAGCCCCTACTTCTCTGTCGCTCCCTACCAGAAACTCGACCGAGTCACCGCCCAGCGCGCACGAAAGCGCAAAACAATGAGCGCTTTCCTCGACTACATTAAAGAGCAGCAGATCACCAAGACCTATCCGTTCAACGAAGACCGCAGCGTCTATCTCGATAAGATTGTTCAGTTCTTCCCTGAAGTCCCATTAACAGCGCTCATAGGCGCCGAATTGGAGCAAGAAAAGGTCGCCGAGCAAGTTCGGACGCGTTTTAATGGACAACTGGTTATGGCTCTCATCCCCGAACTAAAAGGCAAAGCCCTCGGAGAGTTTATTATGGCCTTCAAAGCCCAGTATCAAGACTTCAAAAAGGATATCATTCAATTGAATCCAAACTCCGTCAAAGCAGCTGTTTTGGACTTTCACAGGACCTATAAGGCCTCGTAGAATCCTACTAAGATCAACAACAAATCAGCAAAGATCCAAGTCTCGCGGCAGCTGTTTCCTGACAGTCGCTAAGCCCACAGCGTGCTCTTCAACTCTCGCCAGGCCTTCTTCGAAGAGGGTTTTCATTCCCGATTTTCTGGCGATCGCCTTTAATTGATCACCAAGCTCACCCCTATTAATCGCCTCCCTCAATTTGCTGTTCATAACGAGTAACTCATAAATTCCAATGCGTCCTTTGAACCCGGAGTTCTTGCAACGCTTGCAGCCCTTCTCTGTAGCGAGAGAGTCTAATGTCCGCCCAAGGACGCTTTCAATGAACATGTTCTCCTGCAGATCTGGAACAGTCACAATCTTGCACCGGCAAAGCCGCCTGATCAGGCGTTGAGCACAGATTCCCAATGTCGCGTCAGCGATGAGGAAAGGATCGACCTTCAATTCGATGAGGCGCACGACTGTTGAGCACGCATCGTTTGTGTGCAAGGTAGAAAAGAGCTTGTGCCCCGTTAAGGCTGCTTGGACACCAATCTCAGCGGTCTCACGATCTCTCATTTCACCAATGAGAATGATGTCTGGATCCTGCCTTAAAAACGCCCTCAGCGCACGAGAAAAAGTTAAACCGACTGCTACGTTAACTTCAACTTGAGTCAGACCAGGCAGCGTGTATTCAACCGGGTTCTCGGCAGTGACAATTTTCACATCGGGGGAATTGAGCGTTTGCAACGCCGCAAACATGCTCATCGACTTGCCAGACCCGGTCGGGCCACAATGTAAAATCATTCCGTGAGGCGCGGCAAGGATCGCCTCGTAGCGTGTCAACACGTCCTTCGAAAACCCCAATTGGGGCAAGGGAATCATTGAGCTATTCTTCTGAAGAAGCCGCATGACAATGCTCTCACCAAGCACTGTCGGGACAATACTGACCCTTAAATCAACTTCACGCCCCGATTGAAATTTAATGAAGTTCAGACGCCCATCGTGAGGTAAGCGCTTCTCAGCGATGTTCATGTCAGACATGATCTTGATGCGATTCACCAAGGGTAAATGAACACTTTTAGGAAGATCCTCAAAGACCTGACAGACCCCATCGATACGGAAGCGAATAATAACTCGACTTTCTTCTGGCTCAATGTGAACATCGCTGGCCGAGGCACGCTCTGCCTCTAAAATAATCCAGTTTGCCAATCGAATAATGGGCGCCGAATTCTCATTCACCAACCTCAACTCCGAGGCAACCTCGCGAGACTCAAGCTCTAACTCCGACAGAATGCTCTGCTTCACATCGGCGTCTTTCCCGACCGAGACTGGGCTCGTCAAGGCTCTCTGAATCCCTTCTCTCGAGGCGACATATTTTTTGACAATGCTCCATCCGGTCGCTAACTCGAAGTCTTGGATGAACTCGAATTTCAGAGGATTCGCCATCGCCACAGTGACTTCCGCGCCGTCTCTGGATAGAGGCAAGATCAATGTGCGTTTCAAGACACTTTGATCGACTTCATCAATCAGCTCGTGATTTAACTCTGTTTTTCCTAAGTTGAGGCATTGGCAACGTGTCAAGCGCGCCAAGAAATAAGCTCGCGCCGAATCTCCGGGTGGGTTCTTGGGGTTCCTAGCCCAGCGGATCAACTCCAAACTCAGAGATGCCAAGCGCTCCAAGACTATTAAATTCGAGCGCGAGAAATGACGGCGCCTTCTTGTCTTTAAGCAAAGCGAGCGCGCCATTGGGCGCCAAATCACTATGGAAAGGCGTCGCAATTCCATTCTCCAGGCTCAGTTCTTTGAGGACCCGGGCCTCAGATTGAAAGCCACTCCAAATTCGACTTTGCCCTGTCTCTAAGACACCCCTTATCGGTCCAAGCTCGGCAATATCGATTGGTCGCTCAACGACGGACTTGCCTCCAGAGGAAATAGGCAGCAATGTCATCGCGATTTTTCCCCCGCTGCTATCCCCCTTTAGAATGGCTCCATATTCTGCGTCACAGGCGGCGCTGAGCCTTTTCAAACTCTGCCTCACGTTGTGCTGCGCGACCTTCTCTGCCGGAGCGCTGCTTTGAATTAATTGACGCAGCAACGGGTCGAGAATATGACGCGGATCTTCAGTGTGATTCAGCCAAGAGAAGGCTTCCCCCGACAACATCTTAGGAGTCCTGAAGTAACTCGAGGTCATACTCTGAGTATTTGAGAGTGACTTTTCCATGAATGACCTCTTCATTCGAACACTGCGATCACTCCATTATAATCTGTTTCTTTGGAGAATTTAAGCTCGTGAATTTTCACGCGCCAACTCGACCGACTCCGCAGACAAATTTCCCTCAAAGCTGAGTTGCTTCTCCTAAGAAAGGCACTAAAACAAAGGGGGACAGAACACTCGCGACCAGATCGAGGCCTCCACCTCAATACGAATGCGCGAATAAGCTGAGCATCAATCTGGCAAAGCAACACTGAAGCAGCCAATTCTCAAATATTAAAGGGAGAGTCCGACAAGAAGTCCCATGCAACCCGAAAAGAGAACCTAGCCCCAATCCAACGGCTCACCCTAAAGTCCCAAAGACGCTGAGTTCCACCAGTTTCCTCGGCGCGACCCTGCTCATCCCAAAGGATTGTTGCGTCCCCCGTCAATTGCAGACATTGGGACTTCTCGAAGTCGACAAAGGTCAGTCCAGCCTTCGAATGGACCATAATGTTTCCAAGAGTATTAAACATGCTATTTCCCGGGTAGTCGGGAATTCTCAGAGTCTGTTTATCGATTACATTTACAAAGCCTTTTTTCCCTCCCCTGTGCGAAGCATCGATCCCGCGGTCTGGATGTTGACTTGAAACGAAGAAGGTATCTGAAGATTGAATGAGCGCCAGCTCTGCTTGACCAAGAGAGTTCCCCTCAGTCACGTCAGAGCGAGCTGTTTCAGCTTGTTCAATAATTAGGTGACGGCTCTGAATGTACTTCGGGCAATTCGGATAGCTCTCCTGCACAGTCATTCGCAAAAGCCCGGAGTCGTTTGTATCGACCACTCCATTGATTCGCAAGCGGCGTCGGCTCGCAAGTTCAATGACAAGCAGTCCCAGCCGAGAACCTGGGGAGAACGAGGCCAAGGTCGCAGCAGCGCGGGAATCAATTCTCGTCCTGTCAATCTCAATCATGGTGTCGGAGCTTGCACGAATAAAGCCCGCTTCGCCGATAAGAACTGTGGTCCAAAGCGCGCCCTCTGAATCTTCTGATCCAAGAGTGACAAAGCTCTGCTGCTCGATAAACTTAAGAGCGCCTGGAAGAATACTGTCAGAAATCACCCGGCCGTTACGCTGCCCCGCATCAAGGACACCGACCCGACGCTGAACTTCTATCTCGCCTTCGTGATAGGGATTGTCTAATCTCATCGTGAACTCCTCTGAGAGCCAGGACCAAAGTCCCCCGGTCCCGTCTCGTCCTTTTCAGAACGTTAAAATGCTGTAGCCATCCGCGCTGAGAGATTGGAGACTCGCCAGTCCGGAGGTTCCTGGAATGGGGTTGTTAGTAATGAGATCGAACCCCGACTTCACGACGTCTTCACTAGAACCAAAGACGTCCGCGCAGCCGCAGGACACGCCCGCCACTTTGTCGCTCACTGCCTCGAATAGGTTGTGGGCGGGATGCTCCGGATTTTGGAGAACCCCAGGCCAACGAGTCCCTGTTCCATGGAAGAGAATCGTTACTTCATCTCCCTTTTGCTTGTAATCGTAAGCGGCTGCTAACGCATTGAAGACACGCCCCAGGCTCTCTTCGGAACCGGCTTTCGGATCGGAGAGAATAACGATAGCTGCTTTTTGTGAACTCATGATAATTGTCCTTTGTGAATGAAATTGAAGTAATTTAGTAAGAATGAGGCATGAATAATTATTGATTCGATACTAGAAGCCGGGCTTCAAGCAGCCGAGAGAATGGCTGCCTGAAAGACTCTCTTTGGCTGCAATCCGACAAAACGTTGAATGACTTCTCCACTGCGAAAGAGCAACACCGTCGGCACAGATTGAACTCCATAGGCCGCTGCCAGGGCAGGATCGGTATCAATGTTCAGCTTGCCAACTATTGCGATCTGAGCGTTCTCTTCAGCCAGCTCGTCAATGATCGGTGATAAGACCTGGCAGGGTCCGCACCACTCTGCGGAGAAGTCGAGGAGAACAGGGCCTTCGTTGGCGAGAATCTCGTTGTTGAAGTTCTCATTGGTAATAGTTAATGTCTTTGTCATAGCTATATGTCCTTATTGATTGAGTCCTATGATTAAATTTCAAAGTTTTAGTGAGGCGATTATGGAAACTCATCGAGCTCAGTTTCCGCGACATGATTGAAGTAGTTGGCGAAGAGCTTCCAGCCAACAATGGCGATCAGCTCGGTGATTTCCTCATCGCTGTATCCGACGGAATAGAGCGATTCCAGTTCGTCCCGGCGAGTTCGTCCTCGTTTTTCGACAAGCGTTCGGGCAAAGCGCAATGCGGCCTCAGTTTGCCGGCAAGGAGACCGGGCCCGTCGAGCATCTGATATCTTCTCTTCAGTCAAGCCCACGCTCTTGCCGAGTATCTCGTGAGTCGTCAGACAGTAATGAGATTCACTGGCCTGAGAGACCGTGATGGCAAGTTGCTCGCGGAGTTCTGAGGACAAAACCCCCGTCTCCAGGGACCCTTCGAGGGCTACAAAACCCGCGAGCGCCGCTGGGGAGTTCGCCAAGGTCTTATAGAAATTGGGCACGCAACCGTGTTTGTCGTGAATGGCATCGAAGAGGGATTTTGTTTGTTCCGGGATGCCCTCTAAAGAGACTTGACTTATTCTTTGCATGGCCTTCTCCTTTCGCTTCTTGTTCATGGCTGTTCTATAAGCAGCTTCCGCGCCAAAACGAGAGAGGTAGCACAAAGTATTCCAAGCAAAGAACTTAGGAACAAACAGCAGAAAAGCTCACGCTCGTTAAATTTCAAGAAAGCATGGATTTTCAAGATCGACTCTGGAGATTTCGTGATATTTTCAGAATAAGGAGACTCCCTTTGAATTGCCCTATCGACGTCGATCAATTGAAGACCTTGCTCTTGGACATGGCTCAGGTGCGCTGTTTTGAGACTGTTCTGAAGATGATTACGGAGCGCCTTTCCGAGCAACCTGGGATCGCCCTGGCACGCATATGGTTGATTCGCCCGGGGGATATCTGCGCGAGCTGCCCCATGGAGAAGGATTGCGCCGATAGGTCGAAGTGCCTGCATCTCGTGGCGAGCGCCGGGACATCGATCATTGATGATCAACAATGGTCAGGGCTACAGGGGCGCTTCCGACGATTTCCCTTTGGCGCTCGAAAGATTGGTCAAATTGCCGAGAGCGGCCAAGCTCTAGAGATTCCGGACCTTGATCTCAAGCCTCAGGTGCTTGTCCATCCAGAATGGGGACAGCGTGAGAAAATCAGAGCCCTCGGGGGACAACCACTTATTTATCAAGGAAAGGTGCTTGGAGTTCTCGCCGTCTTCGCTCGCTCTTGTCTGAGTGAAGACAATCTTATATGGCTCCGAATGATCGCAGACCATGCGGCCGCAGCGATTGCGAACGCACGCGCTTTCTTGGAGATTGAACAGCTGAAGACCCAATTGGAGCTGGAGCGAGACTACCTGCGAGAAGAGCTTCTTCAGATTCAATCATTTGGTGATATTGTCGGCCGCAGCCTGCCCCTTCAACAGGTCTTGCGTCAAATTGAACTGGTCGCGCCGACGGATGCCAGCGTGTTAATCCTCGGCGAATCTGGAACTGGAAAGGAATTGATCGCTCGGGAGATTCACAGACGCAGCCAACGCAGCGGAGAAGCGATGGTCCGGGTTAATTGCGCGTCGATTCCTCATGAGCTTTACGAGAGTGAGTTCTTTGGTCATGTTCGAGGCGCCTTTACCGGTGCTTTGAATGACCGAGCGGGGCGCTTTGAGCTTGCGGATGGGGGCACGCTCTTTCTCGATGAAGTCGGCGAAATCCCAATTTTCCTGCAGAGCAAGTTGCTCAGAGTATTACAGGAAGGCGAGTATGAACGCCTTGGAGATAGCAAGACCAGGAGAGCCAATGTCCGAATTATCGCCGCCACCAATAGGGACTTAAAGGTAGAGATCGGCGCCCAACGATTTCGCGAGGATCTCTATTATCGGCTGAATGTCTTCCCCATTGAAATCGCGCCTCTCAGGGACCGTAAGGAGGACATCCCCGTTCTCGCGTCTCACTTCCTCGACCTCGCTTCGAAAAAAATGAACAGCCCCAAGCCACGTCTGACTCAGGGCAACATTGTTCAACTTCAAAGATATCAATGGCCGGGGAATATTCGGGAGTTGCAAAATGTGCTGGAGCGTGCGGTCATTACCTCAAGCAATGGTCGCCTTCAATTTGATCAACTCTCTCGCAATGCTCCCAACAAAGAAGTTACAGAGCAAAAAACCCAGCCCAGCTGGGATGAGATCTTGACTGAATTTGAATTTCGTCTGTTAGAGAAGAATAATATCCGAAAGGCGCTCATACAAGCACGGGGGAAGGTCTCCGGAGCGGGGGGCGCCGCTGAACGACTTGGGCTCAACCCAGCGACTCTTTCCTCTAGGATACGGAAGTATCAGATAGAGCGGCCCTTGGAATAGCCTGAAAGCGGAACGGGTCAACTCGTTTCCTTATTGACTGACTGAATTGATTGACTGAGTTTAGCTGGGGACTGCATCGACCGGGGCTGGAGACACAACCGGCGCGTCCTTGACAGCCAATTTCTCAATATGAGCTTCCCTCGTGCCAAGGATGTGATCCCACCAGGGCTTCGTGACACACCAATTACTATCCTGATTCGTCCCCATATGATGATCGTAGTGCCAGGAGAGGTTCTTGCGAGCCCACTCTGGATCGAGGTGCGACTTCTTATGAACGCGGTAATAATTGATGTTGCTGTAGAGCAGCGTGAGCACAAAGGACGGTGAGATAAGCGCCAGGGGAAGATGTCCCAAAGCCAGCCCGATCAGACTGAGAACCTCTTTGCTCTGTCCATTCCATTGAAAGATTGTCTCTTTGTAATCCGCGTCCAAGTGCCCATTGCGGCGCACTTGCTGATGATGCGCGTGCCAATGGAAGCTCCAAAAGCTACCTTTCTTTTTGCCGAGCCCATGCAACACGTATTTGTGAATACTCCACTCTAAGAAGTTGGCATAGAGGAGAGCGAGGGGAATGGGGAGGACCCACTCCAAGACTGTGACAAGTTCTACAGACATGTGATTATCCTCAAATAAATATGGTGACCGAGTGGTCACATTAACAAAGAATGACTAATCGGTCACGTTATTTCTTAAGGAGGCGCTGAATTGGAGCGTGGATTTTTCACAGAACAAGGAAGAACAAGGCTTCAAGAGAGGGAAGAAGGATGGGAAAATTTCTCATCTTTCTCAGAACTTGTTTTTGCATGACATTGTCGAGGCGATAGAATCGTTGCTTCACGATCTCTCACCCTGGAAAACAAGCCCAGATCCATGACAGCGCCCCGCTCCAAATCGCCCCAACCAACGCTCTCCACACCGAGGCATCCTCCCAAGGAACGCCCTGGGCCCGTCGGAGGAAAGCGAGATCGGAACCGCCGAGAGCGGACCAAAGCGCTTTGTCAGGCAGCCCTTGAGCTGTTCTTAGAGCTTGGGATCCGCTCGGTCACCATCGACCAAATCGCCAAGAAGGCGCAGTTCGCGAAGGGCAACTTCTACCGATACTTTAAAAATAAGTCAGAGTTGGTTGAGAGCATCTTCCGCCCTGTGAACGACGGATTTGACCTCACCTTTAAGAGCAGCCTTGAGAGTATGGCCAAGGTGAAGGGAGCGGATGAGCTCATTGGAATATATCAACAGCTCGGAATGGGGCTCTTCCAGATCATTTCAGCCCATCCCAAAATTGTGCTGCTTTATCTCCAGGAGTCCCGGGCTCCAGCGACAGGAGCGAACAAGGCCCTCGGACAAATCGCCAAGAGCATCAAAGACCACTCTTTGGAGTTGACCCGGGTCGCCCACAGCCACGGCTTGCTCCGCGCTATGAACGCAAACCTAAGCACCCTCACCGTCATTGGCGCGACGGAGAGCCTGCTCTACGACCTACTCAAGGGCGAGGACATTGGGAACCCTGTAGAGGTCTTGAACGACCTCGTCTCCATGATTCTTCACGGATTGCTCAAGCCTCAGTAAAGCTCTGGCCTATTTCACCTTTTTAGAGGCTTGATAGTCTCTATTCAGCTCCTTAATAAAAGCAGTGAAATCCACATGATCTCGGCGAGTCTTAGAAATGAAAATGTATCGGCCGCACTTTTTGAGAATGCTTCTGTCTTTGGGAAGTCGCTGTAAAGCGGAAGCCATCTGATACCCAGGAATTTGGAACGGTTTCTCCAATTCAATATTCGAGAATCTCCCCTCGCTCGGATTCAATTTCGACGACCTATCCATGGTCTCATAAAAATCGGCGAGAAACCGACCCGACCCGCCCATGCCGCCATGTCCCGACAGAGTATATGGCTCCGTCGATGAGGTGTAAGGGACGACGTCAAAAAAATGAACGTAGCTTCCATAAGGCGCACGAATAGACATCTTATTGAGCCCAGGCCGCTCCGTGTCTTTGGAGAAAGTCACTTCTCCTTTATTCAGCGCAACACGACTGTTTAACAAGAGGAAAGTCAATATTAGTAGGGCTGAAGTCAAAGCCACGGCCAGATAGACCAGTACGTGCTTTTTTGAATTCCCTTGAGCGTCTTTTGTCATTTAAGCTGCATCCTCAGTCAATCAGTCGGCCTTGCATTCATTGCAAAAAAAGCAATTCCCATAGCTCACTTTGCTTTCTTGCTCTCTTCAAACTTAGCATTAAGATCGTCGACAAAGGCCTGGAAATCCTCCGGCCCCTTCGGCGTTTTGGAGAGCCAAATATAGCGCCCGCATTTATCAAGAATGGACCGGTCCTCAGGCAAAGCTGCGACCGCAGCCATAGGCATGCGCTTTGTCATCATAACCGGCGCGCCAAAATCAATGTCTTCAACTCGGCCGGATTTGGGAAAGGTGTTTGAAAGAGTCTCAGAATTCTGGAAAAGAGTAAACGGATGCCCCCCGCTGCTTGTTCCGCCCATTTGATAGGGCTTCTCTTTCGACAAGGCCGGGACCACTGAAAAGGTTTGGACATAGGCTCCATAAGGCGCCTCAATAGTCATCTTATTTAAGTTCCGCTCTTTGACTTCTGTAAATGTGACGCGGCCTTTAGACAAAGCGAAATTACTATTTAATAGCATCGCCGTCAAAATCAGCAGGGTCAATGTCAAAGCCACGGCCAGATAGACCAGTAAGTGCTTTTTTGAATTCCCTTGAGCGTCTTTTGTCATTTAAGCGAAATCCTCAGTAAATCAGTCGACCTTGCATTACTTGCAAAAAAAACAGCGATCCCCATCCGTCACTTTGCTTTCTTGCTCTCTTCAAATTTGTCATTAAGATTGTCGGCGAAGGCTTGGAAATCCGCCTCACCTTTAGGCTTCTTAGTCACCCAAATGTATTTCCCACAGTTCGCCCGCATGGCGTCATCCTTTGGCAAGGAGACCGCCGCCGCCATGAGCAGGCGATTCGTGATTTTAACCGGAGTTCCATAGCCAATATCAGACACTCGACCGCTACCAGGAATGCTATTCGACCAACTCCGCTCTTCACCAAAGAGCGGAAACGAATCCCCCGGTCCCATGGAAGCACCAATGGTATAGGGTCTCTCGTTGGAAAAGCCTGGAACCACTGTAAAGGTGTGAACGTAGGCTCCGAAAGGCGCCAGAATAGTCATCTTGTTTAACCGCATCTCTGGATCTTCGGAAAAGGTCACCGTTGTCTTGCTCACCGTAAGATTACTACCCGACAGCACAAACGCTGTTAGCACAATCAACACAAGTATAGGAACCACGAGAAACGCTGGTGAGCGTTTCCTCTTCTTCACTGGAGCATCTTCGGTCATCGCTGCCTATCCACAAGTCACGGACTGCAATCAGGCTGATTATCTTTGAAAGCACGCCATCACACAAGACAGCATTTCTAACTTGGAATAAAGGTGCCTAGTAGCGACGCACGGCTCTCGGTAATCACAGGGGCAGGCCGCGCCGCCTCTCCCACCATCTCAACAATGCGTGAGAAGAGCCTCATGCGCCCCGCCGAATCTTTTCGAGCCCGTCCATAACTCTGAATTCGAACTCGCACTCGATGCTGCATCGTCAAATGCCGTCGTATCTCACGAAGCTTCCTCTCCAAATCCCCCTGCGCAATCCTCATACGAACACGGCAACCCTTCATTCGTCGCTGAGAATAATGGACCGGCTTGTTTCTTTCTTTTAACTCCTTTTGCGCACGATATCTCTGAGACCCAGCCGGTCCCATATCGCAAATCCGAGGCCAATGAGACTCCGTCACCACCGCATCAAATCCCAGGGTCCTCGCGATATCTTCGGCGGCCTTAAGGGTCATTAAGCCGAGGCAATGCTGCTTTTCGTCTTTCACCAAAACGTATGAAAACGGCGGCATCGTCCATCCTCTCCGGGCCCAAACATCCTTGCTGGGAGAGAGCTTGGGGCTGAGAATCATAGACAAGCCGTCTTCAAATGGCACTGGTGCGAGAGTTAATTCTGAGAGAGAGTCAAAGCGTGCGGCCAATGACTCTAGGTCGCCCTTTAATCCCTGTCGAGATTTTGGATTCTCTGAGAGGGCCACAATCCAAACAATGTGCTTTTCTTTGAGTGAGCTTTCAATGGATTCGATCCGCTCGCAAAGATACTGATCGGACAAAAGCGGCGACAGGACAAGCTTCTTTATGACAAAGCGCCGCTTTGCTAAATCTATTTCCTTAATAATCACTGACCTTCTAAAAAGTGAGGAGGACGCTTCAAGCAAGTGAAATCCTAGACGCGTAGACCCCTGTCACCTGTCTCAAAAAGTCCCGTCTAGCTCACCTCGATAAGCTCCGGCAAAATTATTGACTGCTGAATTAAAAATCCCCCGTGCCGATGAGCGACTTGCTTCCTCTAATTCTTAGTTGCCAATAATTGGCGCGAGACGGGAGACAGAATGGTCCAATTCACCTTGCACACGAGAACAGTTCACGTCAACATCGCTTACTACGGGCCTGATAAAGCGGGGAAGTCGAGCAACCTCCGCGTCCTTCACGCATTGATCCCAAAGTCTCAAAGGGACGACTATGTCATTGAGGCGTCAGACAACGGCCACATCGTCTATTTCGACTATTTCCCAGAGGACCTCACCCAGCTCTCTTCGATACGCATTGGTCTTCGCTTGTCAATGATTCCTAACTCAGTCAACAACCAAGCCAGCGACAGGTTACTTTTAGAAGGCGCCGACGGCATCATTTTCATTGCCGATTCTCAGACGGAAAAAATGGACGACAACATTGACTCCATTTTAAGACTGAGAGATTGCTTAGCGAGCTTGAACCTAGACTATCAATCATTGCCGATCGTCTTCCAATGGAACAAGCGAGACCTCCCAAACATCCAATCAACGACTGAATTGCAGCAGCAGCTCAACAGCAGCCAAAAACCAAGCTTCGAAGCCGTAGCAAGCACTGGAGAGGGGGTCTTCCCCGCATTAAAAATGCTCACTCAACTCCTCATTAAAAAGTACGTCTATCCTTTCGAAGGAGAGGAATTGATTTCTAAATCAAACGCTCATTCATTCCTTCCACGGTCGATCCTCGAAGAGAAGTACCTAGCCCTTGACGCGAGAAAAGAAAGTCTCTCAGAACGATATGAATTGAGAGCGTACCCCAAAGAGCGGGACTTAATCGAAGCCCTCAGCGACCCTTGTCCCTGGACCCGACGTTGGGCCGTATTGTCGATTGGACGGAGCCCCGCTCTGCTAAAAAAGGCCTTGCCTCAATTAACTCACGCGCTCTGTTTCGACGACGAATGGGTCCGTGAGGCCGCCGCCCAATCCCTCGGGCGCGCCAAGCATTCTCCTATTGTCGGTGATTCTCTGCTCGGCGCCCTGAGTGATCCAAGCCACGCCGTCGCCCTCGCCGCGCTCCGATCACTCGCGAGATTGAAGCAAAAAGGCCTGCCCTATTTGATGAGGGGACTGGGCGCCCATCACCCCCTCCCTCTACGTATTCGAACCGCGGAACATTTGGCGAGCCTTGGACTTTTGGCTCATGAGAGTCGAGGCGCGCTCTTCAGGATCGCCCGAGAAAGTCACGAGCCCAGGCTTGTCATGGCCTGTGAGGAGGCCCTCGCCGCCACGAAATGGAGCAGCAAGCATTTCCTCGCGCAGTGGCTTGATCGCGTCTTCCCATTTCTTGCGCGGCCAAAGCAACGTGGAGTTTTCGTCAATTTACTTATCTAGGGGAAGCGTCACAAAGACCCGAAAGCCTTCACGGGTGCTGGGGTCGTCGGCGTCTTCCCAGTAAAAGAAATCAGCGCGAGCCCAAGACTTATACCAATCACAGCGACTACCCATTTGAATTTGAGTCGATCGCCACTCGGCAAGATCCTTTAAGTCGGAGCTATATCTTTGAGGGAAGCGCCCCTGCTCGATCTCTCGTCTTAGAGTTTCGCTCCAATTGTTCCAAGAGACCTCACTCCATTCGCTCACATTCCCAAGCATGTCACTGAGGCCAAAAGCGTTCGATTGCCGACTGTGCTCTTTGATGGAGTGAAGCTCACCGTCGCTGTTCTCATAGACCCAGCAATAGTCCTCGGCTTTTTTCAAATCGTCACCCCAGAAGAATGGACCTCGGGAGCCTCCACGGCAGGCATATTGCCATTCAAAGGGACGAGGCAAACGAAAGCCGTCTCCTACCCGCTTTAGCCATTGCTTAACGAGCAGAAAACTGACATTCGTCATCGGCCAATTGGGCTTCGTCTCTTTCACCCTCGCTCCAACAGAGACCACTTTATTCCACTGTTTTTGACTTAATTCAAATCGCCCAACTAACATTGGCTTGATGATGCGAACAGTGGTCTTCACTACTTTTTTTTCTTTGAGCTGCGACTTCCACCCGATCAATTTTTCTTTCAATAGAGGAATCTTCTCTCGGTTGCCCTGGACCTTCTTCAAGCAATCCTCAAAACTGTCGTCTTCTTGCACTCTAAACAAGGGTAGGATTTGTTTTTGGTATTTTTCCAGGCCTCCGTCGTAGAGCCCATCGGCGATGACTTCAACGCCGGAATCGGTGCGAGACATGACATCCATCAATAAGTATTCGTAGGCGTTGTCTGGGTGAGACCACTGAGTCTCTCGGAACTCGTGTCCTGGAATTAACTGAAATTCAACCCCGGTTCGGCGATGGAGATAACTGGCAATTCGATAGCAAAAAGAGCCACAGCGATAGACTCTCGCGCCAATAAATTCATAGGCATCACCAAGTTGGCGATCGACCCAGTCGAAGACTCCATCCTGAATCACTGTGGGAGTACTCTGCCAGGAATCTAAGCCGCTGAGAGCTTTTCGAAAGGTCTCAAGTCCCTGATCAGTCACCACTCTCAATTGCTGCATCCGACTGTTACCCAAGCGGTCGGAAACCCGCGCAACGATTTCAGGATTTGAATGAGCCAACTGATTCAATTCAATGAAGGGGTCCTTCGTCTTCAATTGAAAATCATCAAAGACAATACTAAAGGGAGGACTCTTGTCGTCTATGAGTAGCTGTAGCGTCCGCTCTCCGTCGATAAAGACAAAGCCGTTCTTGCTCTTTTCACTCCGAAGTTCCAGGGTTGGGGGCTTGGTGTCACAATAAACCTGGCGTTTTTCGAGCGCATTCCAGGCTCCGTTAGTAAAGACCTCTAAGGTCACATCATTCATACCTTGCAATAACTCAACCGCGACTTTGAATTGACCCGCTTCATCCGACTGACTTTCAATTCGTCCGATTCGCAGAGGGATGTTCTTATTATTGATGCGACCCTGAAATGTGAGCTTCGCCTTCGCTGTTTCCTTCGGCCACGGAATAGAACTCGTAAGCTCAGTGGTGCTCTCGAAGAGAAAGAACCCCAAGGAGAGCAGAACAATGAGAACGAGGGTCAATCCGATTGGAAGAAGGGGAAACCAATGCTTCGCGGTCTCTGAATCGGTCCCATCAAGTATCTGCTGAATCTCTTCAAAGCTCGGGCGATCAGAGCTCTCCTTCTGAAGACATCGAACAGCCAAGTCATCGAGCCAGGACGGAATGTCATCCCGGACCTTGCTCATGCGCGGCGTCTCGTCTCCGACAATCGCCTGAAAGATCTCTAAGACGGAGGCTTTGTTGTAAGGAGGTGACCCGGTTAGGACAAAGTAGAGGGTCGCGCCCCAACCCCAGACATCGGTCCACGGCCCCATTTTGCCAAACTCTGCATCGGGACGGAACTGCTCGGGAGCCATAAATGCAGGGGTTCCGACCATCTCTCCGGCGTTGGTCAGAGAGGCCGCGCTGGAGGCAGAGCTTTGGGAGCCGCCTTCTTCCCCTGGCATCTTCTTCATCAGTCCGAAGTCGACAAGCACAGGCCTCGTCCCTGTCCCTGAGAGGGGTTCCACCAAGATATTCTGAGGTTTAAGATCTCTGTGGAGAATGTTCTGCTCATGGCAATACGTCAACGCGCCAATGATCGGCGTTAAATGGGTCAGGGCATCTTCGACCGACAAACCCTGAGATCCTGAGTGAAGCTGCTCCTTCACCAGCTCACTTAAGTCTGATCCGCCGATGAGCTCCATCGCGAGGAAGCACTGGTCTTTATCGGAGCCAAAGTCGTATATCTCAACAATATTCGGGTGCTTGAGCCGCACGAGGGTCTCGGCCTCCCGGATAAAACGCTTCAACTCCGCTGGGTCGGGGTTATGAGTCAACATGAACTTGAGCGCTAGGACCCTCTCTTCGTCCCGAGCTCGGAAGACGACGCCCATGGCGCCACGACTCAGTTCAGACTCCAAGGCATAGTGACGAAAGGTCTGACCGGAACTGAGCCCCAAGAGCTGAGTCAAGGCATCTTGAGAATTCGCAGCTTGGTCCTTCGGCGCTCGATTGGAACCGACAACGGTCTCTTGGATTTCTCCAGATTCTACGTTTCCAGCTTCTTTCAAGGAGGCTGCTCGCGCTTGGTCGGCTTGGTCCTGGGGAATGAGGTTGGACATGAGGAGGATGGCGCAGAGGTCAAGGTCGGGGCGCGCCTTCGCGACGCCGTAGGCTCGCTTCACATGCTCTTCACTTGTAAGGCCCTGGGATAGAATCCAAAGCCCTTGCAACTTGTTTAGGTCCATTTTCCTCTTCGAGTTCTCCCCAACAATCAAACGAGATCATCATTATTCTATATAGAGGGTCTCCAAACGAGCCTAAATCTCAGCCGGACAAGAAATCGCGAGGCCGAGGCCGGTCAAATCCTTGAGAGTGTCCCCTAAAAAGGACACTTTTGCCCTATAAGAGGATGTTTTCCTTGTCAAGTTCTCATCGATTGCGCGATACTAAACGCGACTTTAGCAACATAAACGTCGTCCCGTTTAAGTTTTTAGAGTATGCCTCCCCCTCTTCTGACAATGTTTCGCTTTGAAGAAGGTCTCCCCAAGGCGACGTCCTGAGCG
>JARGOJ010001127.1:1876-2810 GCA_029210225.1 Planctomycetota bacterium | reverse complement strand
CCTGTGTGGTTCGCGAACAACGGGCCAGGTGGGTTCGATTCCCATGCATTCCCGTCCTGCTTTTTAGCAGACAAAATATTGAGCCATATTCAATTGCCTAGCTTTTGGATGTGGCTCAATTCAGTTAACATTTAGTGTGCAACAACACGAGAGGCAGAAACTAGAAGAAGAGCGAACGAAGCGATGAGCCGTGAGTATAGTGAAGAAGAGGCGAACCGACATAACGCCCTTACTGAGAAGGCTTGGGCGATTGCGAACAAATACATACTACTACTTGGGCAGGAACCAGTAAAGTTAGGCTTCTTCAAACGCCGTCAACTAAACAAGGCTGTCCGTTGCTTCGAGGAAGCGATTACAATTGCCCCAGAGAACTATTCATCCTATTGGGCCGTAGGCAAGATCTACCAAGCCATGGAAAAGCACTCATTGTCGCTGAAATGGTTTGAGGAGGCTTGGAAACGAGAACGTGAGAATGCAGATGTGAGTCGAGAGACGAGCCTTGCCGCGATGGATTGCCAAGAATTCCCAAAGGCTCTTTTTTACGCGGGAGAAGCCCTTTCTGCTCGCCCAAAAGACCCCGGGTTGCTTTGTAATTACGCGCTCTGTCTCATGTTTCTATCTCGTGATCACGAGGCTCTTGATGCCGTCGCTGAATCGATCAATCTCGACTCCAACGATGAGATAACAAAATTCGTTCAAGAAGTTATTCAAGCCGTCGTTGCGGGGAAACGAGCGCGTCCACTGAGTATGAAGGAAATTTAATTCAAATTCATCAATCG
Organism: Planctomycetota bacterium; assembly: GCA_029210225.1. Taxonomy (GTDB): domain Bacteria; phylum Planctomycetota; class J058; order J058; family JARGOJ01; genus JARGOJ01. Next base: position 2,031 of record JARGOJ010001127.1, on the reverse strand, counting down.
TGCCATGAGGTGAAATCTAAGACTATTCAACAGCCTTGATTTGCTTCGGGTATTTGTACTTTGGGCGAGCTTTCTGCTTCCCACCAGGGTGCTTCTTGCGAGATTTCTTTGAGCGCCCCACAACAATCGCCTGCCCCGTGGTTTTGCGGCCGTCC
>JARGOJ010001127.1:0-1866 GCA_029210225.1 Planctomycetota bacterium | reverse complement strand
CCAACGCTCGACGAACTCTTTCAAGGGTATTTTGCCACGAGCATCTTCGAGGGATGGATCCTCCACATAGACATTCTTACGATCCATTCCTATGACGACGACATAGTGACCATCGTCCCAGTCGTCCTTCCAAGCAAGCTTTTTGTTTTCCCGCCACGCTTGAATAAGCACGATGACCGGGCGCTTGGCTTTCAGCTCTTTGTAGAGATCTTTGAGGGTCCATTTCTCTTTTAGCACAGCCACGCAGCCCTGAGCGATGGCGACTTTAGCCAGGTCTTCCAATTCAGCCCCGACATTGGGGTCGACCTTGGCGTCCTTAGTGATTTGTTTTTCACTAAGATCAATCCCCCAATAGGCCAAGACCGACTGAAGCGCGGCGCAACCACAGCTATAGTCTGTTTTCTGGACGACATCGGGAACTCCGTCGAGGACCTTTGGATCTCCTGCGGCGAAGAGCGGAGCGGCGATGCTGAGGCCGAAAAGAATGAAGGAAGATTGATGGAGTCTCATTAGAAGTGGTCTCGAAGCTAGACTTCAAAAGCTTCACGCATTTTACGGATCACTGGCCTGAATGTCACTGTTCTTTTCCCAATCTGAAATGAGCCCAGTGTCTTGAAGAGGACATCGTCACAATCTCCAGTTCAGACCAAATCATTTGGAACGATGAGCCCCAGCTTCGTGTTTGAAAAGGAAAGCAGCTGAAGAAGCGGGGAAATCATGTCTGAACCTATCCAAATCGTACAACGCTCTCTTTTTCCCAAATGTCCCTACTGCCAGGACCTCATCAAACCCAATGAGGCGGTTGTCGTATGCAGCGAAGAACACGCCTACCTTCATTTAGATTGTCGTGAGATCGACCCAAGCTGCCCTATTCTTGGCTGTGACCGGGAGCTGCAATACTTCGGAGTAAAGCGCCCGAATGTCATTCCTCACGAAAGACCCGAAGCAGTCCCCGAAGCTCGCGACATGACGATTTATTACAGTCTACTCTTTGCCACAGTCGCGCTCTTTGCCCTCTCTGTTTTCTGTATCAACGTCTTAAGAGACGAGAAAGGACAGCTCGAAGTCAGAATCCATCACATGGCGCGTTCTAGAATCAGAGGTGATGTCGCCCAGGAGAGCAGAAAGAGAAGTCATAAGAAAAGACTCATAGAGGAAGATGCTGAGAAGGCTGCGCTCAGGCAACACAACAAAGATCTGACCGCGAAGCTCTTGAGGCAAGAGGCGAAATCCCAAGCTTTATTGCGGACTCAACGAAGACTCCAAGCCGCGCTTATGCCCAGTCAAAACTGCATTGTCACGGGCAAGCGGCCTTGACCTCTCTGCCTTTTCATAGTGTCAGTCCTATCCACTGAAACAAAAAAAGCCACGAGAGAACTCGCAGCTTCGAAGAATCAATGACTGTTTTTAGGGACGGTGAGAATCGAACGGCAGCGGCCGACCGCCACTTGTACAACCGTATCAGAGTTGCGCCCAACCGGAGAGCCTCGCCCCTATATTGTAGGGATGGCCATGGTAATTCGGGGCTTGCCGCCAAAACTTGTCATTGTCTTACTCTTTCATTATTCGCTGTTGTTCATACGAGAGCTAGGATTTGAACCGGTGGCCTTCTGCATAGCAAGCAGACGCTCTGGGCCAAACTGAGCTACACTCACGTATTATTAAAAGTTGGTGACCGGCATCGAACCGACAGCCTTCAGGGTGGAAACCTAACGCTCTACCAAATTGAGCTACACCAACGTTTTGGAGTCTCAATAACTGAGACTCAAGAGACACTTTTGATTATTGACCCCGACGGGATTTGAACCCGCAATACCAGATTGAAAGTCTACGCGTGTTACCATTTACACTACGGGGCCATATTTG
>JARGOJ010001126.1 GCA_029210225.1 Planctomycetota bacterium | reverse complement strand
GGCCAGACGCCACGCTTCAATGGGGTCCTCCCGCGCTTGGGAGGAATGACTCTTACGAATCAGGTCAAGGCCCTCACTCGGGCTCTGCTTCAATGGGGTCCTCCCGCGATTGGGAGGAATGACTCCGCCGCGTTTTAAGGCAACGAAGTTATGGGTTTGCAGGCGCTTTATCGGCGCTCTCTTTTTTCTCGACCTAAGTAAGAGTATAAGGCATCGACCAGTCCCTGCAAAGCCCTGATCTAATTGTCAAAGAGCGCATCGGCGCACCCCCACCTTTTTTGACATCCGGCCTGTCCCGAATCGCCGTCGTCCCAAGTGAGGAGTCTCAATTCTATCTTATATGATGATTACATTCTGGCAGATCGTTGTTATCTGAGTCCCCAACAACTCCGCCTTCGGACGACAATTCTCACAAATTTCCAAGATCGCCACACGATCCTCATCCGCCTTCACTAAGTTCTCAATCTCACGGCGAAGCCTCACTAATTGACGCGGCCGCAACCTCGCCTCGAAAACACTATACTGATAGCTCGCTCCATAGGCCTTCAATAGCTTCGCCAACAATCGACGGCGCTTGTTATCCTTGAAATCATACAAAATTAAATAGTAACTCTGTCGTCCCATCCCTTTCCTACCTCAATCGAAGGCCTCGATAGACCTCCAAGTCACCTTCCAAGACCTTTGCGAACAATCGAACCTGCAGCTCCAGCGTCCGACGAAAGGAAAAACTGGTCCCCAACCAGGGATGGATCAAAGTCTCATTCATCCTTTTCTCCCAAGCCCGATAGAGCTTCTTTCTCCCCGGCTCTGTAATCTGCACCGTCCCCAAATCTGTCCGGAAATGTTTCCCCTGCAAGATCTTCTGGTTCACTAATCGCAACGCCACCGCATCCGCTACAATCGGCCGAAACTCCTCCATCAAATCTAAAGCCAAGGCCGGGCGACCATAAACTTCACTGTGATACACTCCAAAACAAGGATTCAACCCAACCAAATGAATCGCTGCCTCCACATCCTTCGTCAACAACGAATAACAAAATGACAACAACGCATTAAATGGATCCCGCGCTGGCCGCCGACTCCTTCTCTCAAAAACGAAATCCTTCTCCTCGACGACTCCCGCAATGCCCCGGAAATACTCCCGCGCTGCTAATCCCTCCAATCCTCGCAAAGAATCCAAGCCCTCACACTTGACCACCCGCCCTTGTAAGCCCTGAATACTCTTCAACGCATCCACCAAGCCCTTCTCCCCGGAGCGTCGCTTCAATCTTTGCAATTGAATTCGCTGATTATGCAATTTGGCTCCCACAATCTCCCGAGCCATCACCAAGCGGAACACCGGGTCCAGGCTCCTCCGATGCTGAGCCCGCTGCAACTTGGGATTGCGATACTGACTCCCCACAAGCCGCGCCTGGAATCGACCCCAAGCACTCAAAAGCACCGTCTCAATCCCCTCCGCCGCCAGTGTTCTCAGAGCCGGAGTTGTGATGTGCGTCCCCTTTCCCACCAAAACCAATTGATCAATTGTCTCCAAGCCCAGCGTCGCGAGCTTCTCCTTGTCCTTACTGACCTCCAAGGTCAAACCCTTTAGGCGCACCTTCGCCCCAGGATGATCCACATACAAAACCCGGTCAAATCGCGCCCGGGGCAAAACCCTGACATCTTCTCCAGAACCCACCGACGCCAAATCTGGACAGCAGATCTCATACCACGAACACCCCCGGCACAAAGGCTTCAACTCATTCTTAGGCGCCTCCACCGCCGATAGCATCGTCCGCGTGCGCTTCGACGCAGAGCGCGCCCTCTCAATCAATTCGTCCGTCAACTCCAAGTCCTGCTCACAGCGATTCCCCGTAAAGAATAAACGACCCCGAACGTCCTTCCCAGGCTCACTCTCCTTCAAGGCCATCATGAGCATCGTCAAAGTCAGCTCATCCGTCTCATTCCCCGGACCATCCCCATGCCGATACTCAACAACCGTTAAGGTCTCGCCCTCTTCCCAAACAGCATCGCCTTGACCCTGAAGGCCCAGCTCGTCACAGCGCAAAGGCAAACCATAGTGAATGATCCTCCCCTCCTGCACTCGCTGATCCCGCTCAAGACGCTTCTCATCCTCAACGAGTCCCGCCTCAATATGCACATTTCGAGCCTTGCGTCGTCCATTGTGAATCTCATACCACGCGCTTCGTGGACAATACGCCCACTCCGCAACCGCCGAGATATTCAACAACTCAAAGCCCTCAAACGCCCCAGAAAGGTCCTCCAGCAACTCCCTCATTCGTCCTTCACCGCCTTAAACAGCCCTAAACCCTGATGGGAGCCGTAACCCAAGCAAATAGGACCTGATATGGGCTCCACAAAACGCAGGCGTAGAGCAAAAGACTGAGGAATCCTCGGGCTATGCTTTTTATCACTGTGAATGTAACTGCGGAAACGTCGAAAGCGGTCGTTCCTTGTGCACAAGAAATCAATCTTCGCCTCGGGCAAACCTCGCTGCTCTAACTCCCGACGAACCTGACCCTCCAGGGAATTCTTGCCGCGCTTCTTAACGTAGCGATTCACAAAAAACGGCGTCAGCGACTCCCAGGTCCGAGACCCTAAACTACCCCCGAGCACAGAACTCAAAGTGGAATCAGCATCCTCAGTCTTTAAGAAATCAGTTCTCAAACCGGAACCGACAAAGTTCAAGGAAAGCTCACCCTCTCCCTTTGTATACGTCTTTCTCAAAGACCGTAAAACCTCAAGGACAGTCGCCTCAAATCCCCTCGGAATCCATAGGAGCAAATGGTCAAGATGACCATCTTCATCCAAG
>JARGOJ010000066.1:9307-16976 GCA_029210225.1 Planctomycetota bacterium | reverse complement strand
CCCAACGAATCCATTCGATTCCGCCAAGTAACACTTAGCCCATAGGGGACGGAGCAAGCGCCGGTCGTAAGATAACTTTTCACCAACAGCCAAGAGCTTCTTTGCCTGATCAACTTCCTGGCTGGAGAAGGCTTCGTTGAGGTTGAAGTCTTTGGTCAGAAGTTTCTTCGCCTGGAGGTATATCTGCGCCAGACGAGCCCGACGCAGTTGCTCTTCTTTCTGGAGCAGATTGGAGCGCTGCTCAAAATTCTGCATTTGAGCGAGCTCAAGACGAACTGGGATAAAGCGTTTCTTCTCTTTTGCCTCCAAGTCGGCGAGGCTTCGCTCGGCGCGAGTCCATTGCTTGGCTCGGGCGAGGGTGAAAATCTTGCCTTGAAGTAAACTGACTCTTAAAGCAGCATTGGGCTGAGTCTTCAATAAGCGCTCGATGCATTCGAGGACCAGGGCAGTCTTGAAGGGCGATTTGCCTCGCCAGGTGGCTATGAAAATTTGGGCATTCTCGCAGTATTTATTGTTCTTCAGCGCCCTCTGCATTTCCTGAACTCGCTCATTCTGAGTGAGCTCGGGGAGATGTTGGGCCACCAAACACAAGGTCTCGCTATCTTCAGGCTGTTCGAAAAAAGCCAGCCTGAGTAGCGCAACTCCTCGTTTACGAACCTCCGGGGCTGTTAAGGCGAGGAGTCTTTTGGCGAGACCGACTCGGTCAATCCCGCGTCCCACCTGGGAATTTCTCAATTTTGCGTGGTTCAGTAATGTCTCCCGAGCCAGCTCTGTCTGCTTCTTTAGCTGATAAAGATGAGCCTTCACGAGCAAGGTCTCAGAGCGCCCGGGAAAGCGCCGTTGCAATTGTTTATAGAACCTTTCCGCAGTATCGATGTCACGCTTCTCAATAGCGTTCCGAGCCGCTTGAGAGAGGCCCCAAAAATCTCGTGGTGAGACCCTAAGTAGTTTATTGAGGGCTTCTTGAAAGCCAGGGCCCTTGTATTTAAATTGAGCCATGAGGCGGCAAATATCCGGGTTTGTAGGGAAGAGAGCGAGGAGTTTGTTGGCTTCCTTTCTGGCTCCAAAGCTTTCTCCTTCCATAATTAACAGCTTCGCAGTCGCGAGGGATACAGCGATGACCTCCTCGTCCGATCGAGTTTTACCCCGCGCCTTTGTGAGGTCATTGCGAGCCGCTGTCGTCTGTCCTAAATCGAGGTGAATGAGAGCTCTCTCGACGTGGAGTGACAGCAAACCAGAATTGAATTGAATGGTCTGACTGAGTTCACTGAGAGCGTCGGCATAGCGACCTTGCAGGGAGAGGAGCCTCGTTCTTTCTCTGCAGAGAAAGAGATCTTTCGGAGCGATTCTTAGGGCTTTTGCGAGTAGTTTTGTGGCATCCGCAAAGCGCTCTTCAGCTTCGAGAGATTGAACGCGAATGAGTGTGATTCGGCGCGATTTACGATTGTCCCGGAGCAATCGCTGAAAGAGCGTCTCACTTTCCTTTTTTCGTCCATTCTGCGCGAGAAGTCGCGCTTTCTCGGCGAGTATGACTGGGTTCGGGTTCTTCTCAATGGCTTTCTCTAGGGCGGAGAGAGCCTTTGTCATGTCACCAAGATCCTCATAGAGGCGAGCCCTTAAAGGGGCGAGGAAAGGGGCATCCGGCGCGACTTCTAGCCGCTTGAGGGCTTCTTTGCCTTGCCCGCTTTCGTATTCCGCGAGAGCAGCGAGCTCTAAGGCTCGATTGAAGAACGGGCTGTTCTTTTTCAATTGATCGAGAGCAAGCTGAGCGTCGCTGAGGGCGTCCGTGAACTCGTTCTTTTTTAGTCGGCGCTCCGAGCGTGCGATCAATGCGTTGACACGAAGCTTCATGTACCTGGGTTTTTGAAGTAGTTCAGTGAGACTGGCCGCGATAGCATCTGATTGTTCGGCGAAGATCGCAATGTCTGCTTCCACGGCGAGCGCGAGATCCAACTCCGATTCGAGGGAGTTGTCTTTCTTCTCCAAGGCTTTTTTGAGGCGACCGGCCGATTTCGTCAATCGGGTCTTCAATTCACGTCCTGCAACGGCGCGTTCTTGCCCAAGTTGATTTTGTTGGAAGACGTGAATGAGATAGGGAGTTGTGAAAAGCAGAATCAACACGAGTGAGAGGGTCGCAGCGAGGACCGGGCGCCGTTTGGCCCAACGCTTTGCCAGCGTCACTTTTGACTCCACCGCGAAGCGTTCGCCGGCGAGCACACGCTCTATATCCTCAGAGAGTTCTTTCGCATTGGAATACCGGGTGTGGGGTTCTTTTCTAAGGGCTTTATGGCAGATCGCAGCTAGAGTCGGTGGCAACTCAGGATTGACCGATTGAATGGGAGGCGGGTCATAGGTTGCGATGCGGTGATAGAGGGCTGCGGCGGTGTCGGCCTGGAAAGGGCGTTGTCCAGCGAGCATTTCATACATCATGACGCCGATTGAGAAGACATCAGAGTGCGGACCGAGTAAGTTGTGCTCCCCCATGGCCTGCTCTGGGGAGAGGTAGTGGGGAGTTCCCAAGACCGCTGATTCTCTTGTGAGCATGGTCTCTCGATTGAGATCTTTCGCCAGTCCGAAGTCCATGACTTTGACGTCGTTGTCGTCGGTGATCATGATGTTGGATGGCTTTAAATCGCGGTGGACGATGTCTTTCTCATGTGCAAACGCGACGCCTTTACACATTTTCACAATGATCTCTAGGGCTTGAGAACTCGTCAGTTCTTGCTCGGATTGAACGGCGTCGAGAGCTTTGCCTGAAAGTAACTCCATGGCGATGTAGTCGCCGTAACTAGAGGTGCCGGCTCCTGTGATTGTGACGATGTTGGGATGCCTCAACTTCTGCATCACCTCTTGCTCTCGAACGAAGCGTTTTTTCGCCCGCTCAGAGGCCAGCTCCCCGCGAATGAGCTTCAAGGCTACAGCGCGCCCATGCTGGTCGGTCGCTTCGTAGACGATTCCCATACCGCCTTCGCCGAGGACCTTGACGATGGTAAAGCCAGGAATAAGAGTGCTTCCCGGGGCGAGGTTTTTAGACCCTTGTCGTCCGCTAATGTTCGAACCTGATCGGGAGCGTGACGATGGGGTTGGGGCTGGAGTCGCAATGAATGGAGAGTGAGTTGTCAATTCAAATTGAAGACGCTGCATTTGTTGTGGATTGATTAGCTGTCGGTGAACAAGTAGCTTTCCAAAGCTCTCCGACCCACCTGATTGGAGATAGTTATTATAGTCGTTCATTTGAACGCGAAGGGTCGCTTCGTCTAAGAGGCCAAGCTGTAAAGCTCTCGTTGCGATTGTTCGGGCTTCGTCCTGTTTTTCTTGCATCTCTCGCGGGCCCCGTTATCGTGAACCGAGAATGCGGCGGAAGGCCGGTTCTTCCCGAACCGGGCCCAGTAGACCCTTAGGATTGAAATCGGATGCCTTCGCGCCCTTTTGCATGGCGGATCGCAACAGATCGACCGTTTTGTCGAGGCTCTCTTGACGTGCGATTGAGGCGTAAACTTTGAATGAGGAGACGGTGGCCGCGTGTTCGTTATCGGAGAGCAACTGCCAATCAGCTTCCGCCTCGGCGGTCAGCCCAAGCACCGCGTGGGCGTGAGCGCGAAAGAGGTAGGCCCCAGAGTTGCTCGGTTCATAGAACAATGACTTATTGGCGGCGTCCAAGGATTTCTTCGCGACGCCCTTGCGATCTTTATCTCTGAAGGTCTCTAAGAAGTAGTAAAACGAAGTGATAAAGGCTAAGTGGGCCTCCGTAAAATTGTATTTTGTGGCGGCGACACGAAGCTGCTTTTCGACGCCATAACCTCGAAGGAACTTAAAGATATTCGATCCAAAATAGACGACGGAGAGGACCTTATTCGGCTTGTTTCTGTAGCAAACAGCTCGATAGAGCGCGGTTGAGTAACCTTCTGCATCAGCGAGGTGATACTGTCCCCAGGTCAACAGGACTCGGTCGTGATATCGCTCAATGACCTCAGCTTCGCGAATGAGCGCAGCGGCCTTGTTTAAATCTTCCCGTTTCGCCTTGTAACCTTCTCGATAAGGTGTGAGTCGGGCGGCTGCATTTGTATTTTTGACAATGAGGGCCTTATCAATCTTTCGCTGGGCTTTGGCGACTTTCAATTCAGAAGGATTCTTCTTCAATTGAGCAATTAAGATGCGGGTGTCGTAGAAGCGCCGGCCGCAAAAATCCTCAGCCTTTTGAAGTGAGGCTTGAGCCTCCTTGAATTGACCAAGGTGTGCATTCGCACCGGCTTGGTATTGATAGAGAAATCCCTTGTCGAAGGGCTCCGGGTCGAGTTCGAGGGCCTTGGACACCGCGTTGAGAATGATCTCTGCATTCTCTGCGGTGGCACTGATCAAAGTGCGTCGCGCCAGTTCTTGCCAGGCCCATTGACAGTAGGGATTCAGCTTCGTCGCACGAACAGCAAAGGCGGCGCGTTTGCTCAATGATTGCTGACGGTTGTAGCGGCAAAGTCGCCACAGAGTCTCACTGTCTTCTGGGGTGTCAAGATAGGCATAGCGGAGTAGGGCTTGAGCTCTTCGTATTGTTTCGGAGTCTTTGAAGCGCAGCAGCCTATGAACCTTACCTATCTTCGTGAAGCCTCTTTGAATCTCAAGGCGGCGCGCAGTGGCGTGCTGCTTTAGAAACTCGCTCCCCTGCTCTTTATCTCCACAGCCAAGAGTGGCGCGAGCGAGAAGTAGGAGAATGTGCAGATTCTTTTTGTCTCGATTGCGAAGGACCTTCGCGATCTTTAATGCGCCTTCGGCGTCCCCCCGTTTCAATTTAAGAAAGCCGCTCCGGGTTAAACCCCAAATGTCTCGGGGAGAGGCCTTAAGTAATTCTTCGAGGCGGTCGTATTCGCTGTCCTTTCCAGTTGCAATAGAGACCTTTAACTTGAGAGCTTCGCGATGTCGCGGGGACAGCTTCAACGCGTCGTTGAGCTTGCTTTTGGCGCGTTCTGAGTCGCCCTCTAAGACGAGTAAGCGGGCATTGATGATTGAACTCTGAATGAAGTCAGCGTCGTTGTCCAAGCCCTCAGAGACAGCGTCTAAATCTTCCCGAGCAAAGGAGAGTTGCCCCAATTCAATGAGCAATCGTGCCCGCTCTAATCGCAGCGATAGGTCGGGTTTCTCTTCGTTACTGTCATTGATAATGGCGATGTCTAAGTCTTTGAGGGCTTCAAATAATTGACCTCGGACCAGTAGTAGTTTTATTCGCTCTTGTCTGAGCCGAGCGTCCTTTGGCGCCAGCTTCGTAGCCTTTCCTAACTTCTGACTCGACTCAACTAAACGATTCTGCTCTCTGAGCGCTCTGGACCATGAAATGAGAATTTCAACAGTGAGGTCTCCCGAGCTCTTCAATGTCTTGAAGACCTTCTCCGACTCGTCATATTGTCGTGAGGCCGCTAGCAATCGTCCGTATTCGGCGAGTTGATAGCGCCCCTCCGACCCCAGGGCCTTGCTCGAACTTTTAAAATCTGCTGCGCTGGCGAGAAGGTCTCCTCTCTCCTCATTGATTCGCCCACGCAATTCAAAAGCCTGCCCTCTCTCCTTGTCGTCCTTTGATTCGAGGAGGGTCTTTAATATTTCTAATGATCGGCTTGTATTTCCTGTGGCGTGGAGCGCTTCGGCTTCGATGAATTGAGCCTGGCCCGCTAATGGGTCGGACTCAGGGAGCCATTGACGAGCGAGTGAGACTGTATCGAGAGCTTTGACAACGCTGCCATTTTTGAGCTGGAGCGTGGCGCGATTGGTGAGGTCGGTGCCAATTGTTTTACCGAGCTTGGGAGATCGAATGAGCGCGGAGAGCTCGACAGCTTCTTTGCTCTCCGGGTCCAAATCAATAAATGATTGAATCTCAGCGGTTGTTTTTAGGGTCTTATCGAGGATCAAGCTACGTTTCTTAGGCTTATTGATGCTGATCTTTTTCAATTCCTGCAGGTTTGTCTTGAGGGCTTTCGCGAGGCCAACCGCCTTCTCTTTGCGAGTCGCTGAACTTCGATAGTTATTGTAGGCAAAGCCGGCGGCTAGGACCATGAACACAAGGATAACCGGCACGATGGCATACTTAATGAGCGCTCGTTTATTCCCAGAATATTTCAATTTGTCTAGGAAGGCTCCTTTACTAGCGTTCGTCTTTTCTCCTTTGAGCACGCGTTCAATGTCGGAGGCGAAGTCTTCAGCGGTTTTGTAGCGCCCCGCAGGGACCTTCAACATGGCCTTGTTGCAGACGGCCGTGAGTCCACCGGGGGCCTTTGGATTGAGCTTGTGAATGGCTTCAGGTGGCTCCGTCATGATCTTGTGATACAGGCCTTGTGCGGTCTCTGCAGCAAAAGGACGCTTGCCCGTCATCGCCTCGAAAAGCATGACTCCGAGGGCGTAAATGTCAGTGGCTGGGCTGATTTTGCCGACTTCGTTTGAGATCTGTTCTGGGGCGAGGTAATAGGGGGTTCCAATGATCGCGCCCTCTTGAGTGAGGACCGTGTTTTGATCCAATTGCTTGGCCAATCCAAAGTCCATGACCTTTGCGTCTCCATCTTCGGAAACAAGGACGTTGGAGGGCTTTAAGTCGCGGTGAACGATCCCTTTAATGTGAGCGGCGTGGACGGCTCTGGCAACTTCAGAGAGCAACTGGAGACGTCGGGTGATGGACAGCCGCTTTGCGCGTAGGGACGCCGAAAAGGGCTCGCCTTCGATAAGCTCCATGGCAATCCAGTCGCCCTGAGGAGACGAGCCGGCAGCAATGAGTTGGACGATCCCCGGATGGTCGAGCTTACTCATGACCTCGCGCTCGCGATCAAAGCGCTTCTTTGCTCGGTCCGAGGCCCATGGGCTATTCATGAGCTTGACCGCGATCGGCGTTCGGAGATGATCCTCGGCTCGGAAAACGACTCCTTGTCCTCCCTTTCCTAGCTCCCCCTTGATTGTATAGGGACCAATAGTCATCTCTTCTTTGCTATGTTCAACAGAGTTGAGAGAGCTGGAGACTGAGAGCGCACCGATCATGTTAGAGCTGGTATTGGAGTGTGAACTCGGCGGCGTCATGTTGGGGTTGTAGCCAGTGCTCGGAGACGCTTGGGCTGGCATGTAGGCGCTTGAGTTCGTCGGCGAGTAGGCGTGGGAGCTAGGAGGCGCTGTCGCTGGAGAGGGGGGGATGACGGACGAGCTAGAGTGGCTCTGAGCGAGGTATTGAGCTTGTTCGAGAGAGATGAGTTGGCGTTGATAAAGGAGGTTTTGAAAGGGTTCGTTGATGCCACGAGTTAAATAACTCTGATACTCTTCCAAGAGCCCGTTTAGGGCTGCCGGCGATAAGATGCCTTGAGTAATCAGAAATCGTCCGATTTCCTGTGCTTGTAAAAGTCGTGGATCGTTCACAAAAGTTTCCCTGATGGCTTCTCGCTATTTTAACCACTCCGTGACCATTGCGAAAACTCAGCCGTCACTTTTTCAATTCTCTTCGAAGGTCGGAGGTTGAATAAAGACGAGGTAGAGTGAGGTTAAGACGAGGTTGAGAACCGCCATGATAGACACGGTGAATGCGACCTTCAACCTCATAAAGGGCCCAGATGCAATCCCTGTCCCCTTATTCCTGATTAGTTCTTGAATGGCTTCTTGATCGAGCACCGCTTTGAGGACGGCTTGCCGGTTCCCTCAGATGATGAGCTTCTTC
>JARGOJ010000066.1:0-9297 GCA_029210225.1 Planctomycetota bacterium | reverse complement strand
CGAGGTTGGTCTGCCAAAACCAAATGCGGGCCCCGACGGCGACAAAACTTCCTAATAAAGTGGGCCAATCCAATTCCTCTCGGCTCATGAGATTGAATGAGGAGAAGAAGGCCGAGACGCAACATGCCACCAAGAAAAGTTGACCTTCGTTGCGCCCGCTGCCCTTGACCACAGCGATGACGGTCTCGCCAAACTGCACGGAATACCACGGGAAGAAGCAGCTGCCAATTCCCAGGGCGAGGAAACAGAGCTGGAAGAAAAGAACCCATTGCCTTTGGCGCAGGCGTTTTCGCTGGCTCGCCTCCAAAGCTAAAAATGGGGCGTTCTTCGCCTTCTTATTCTTCTTCGCTGCCATACAATGAGTCCCTTAAGAGCAAAGATTTCATTATCTCAAATGTTCGGTGAGAGCACCCAAAAGACTATGCGCGAATCTGCAACCGCTCCAAACACACTCTTCCAACTTGCCGATTGGATCGAGTCGATCTGGCCCCACCAAACTCGGCCGGTTTTTTTAGTCCACCTGAAGAGGCCCATCCCGTCGGAGAGACAGGCCCGCCTCGACAGCCATGATGCGCTGCTTAGAAGATACTTGAAGGCTATAGAAGCCTGCCTAAGCGCATCGCCTCCGAGCTTTGCATGCCCCGCGGAGATCGGCAGTCTAAAGCCCCAAAGCCGAAGCCTGTTCAGCGCTAGCGATTTTTTGGCCAGCCTCGCTTTTCAACTCTACCCAGAGGAGGTAAAAGAAGCCCGACAGCTGGCCGTCGCCTTAAGTCGGCTCTCCGAAGAATCTCCGAGGTTGCTATCGAGGAAGTCTCTCCCCCTTGGAAAGGGCTTTGAGGATCTCTTCCAAGAGCGCCTTGAGCGCCGTTATCAATGGCTTCCCGACGAGCAAGCCTTCCTCGATTCACTCGAAGAACAGGGCATGACCTTCCTTGAAGAGCCGGCCCAGGCCTATGAGGCCTTCGAGCGTGAGTTTGGATGCATCTCTGAAGCCATGAAACTCTGGCTTGAATCGGAGCGCCGAGTCGGCCTTTTGCGCTTTGTTCGTCGAGATAAGACGGACGGGAAGGGGCATATTCGTTGGTATCTCAGGGCAGATAGCACTTGGAAATATGTGCTTGAGCGCCTCGGTGTCGAAGGACATTGGGCGACGCGAATCAAGACGGACTCCCAAGCTGCGGCGCGGCTCTTAACGGCTTATGAACGCTGTGTGGGCTACGAGAGCACCGAGAATTGGCGGCTCTTAGAAACAAGGCTTGAGAGTCTTGGGGGGACCCTCCAAGATGTTAAAAATAAACTCCGTGAAGATCCAGAGGCCTTTCATTGCAGAGATGACAAGCCTACTGCTGAGATTAGGATGCGATCCGAGGCTCTAAAGGACGAGAGGAATTGGCGCTTTGATTTGAGGAAGCAAGGGGATCGCTGGACTATTTTGAGTGGAGGGGACGCCACGCCGATCGCGAGCCTTTCCCTTGAAGCGTCTAGTAACGAGGTCCTCGACTTCTTTGCGGTACTCGATGCCTTGAGCGATCTCGCTTTAGTGGGTCTCGGCGACAGGAAAATGAGCACGTCAGTGGAGCGCGCTTTGGCCCTCTTTCTGGATGTCCTCTCGAAAAAAGCGCGAGCTAAGACGCGAGTTCGCATGGTCTACGTGCCCTCGGAGATTCCACACCAGCTGGGCGGAGTCCCAGAGGTCGGAGCTCAGTTTCTCAAGGACCGCTTGGAGAAAGGCGAACGGGAAGTCTTACTCATGAAGCTCTACCGCCGTGATTTCCAGCGGCGCATGCCCGAGCTGCTAGGCGCAGATGTCATCGGCATTGGGGTCTATATTCATAACCGCGACGACGTCGCGGAGCTTTGCCAGCTGCTCCGTGAAGCAGGCTTCTCGGGACGCATCGTCCTCGGTGGTCCGGAGACTCGGAGCATTGACGATGTCCAAGAAGATGTTGCAGGTTGGGATGCGATCATTCGTGGAGAAGCCGACGATGTCCTGGGCCAGGTCTTAGACGTGTTCAAGCTCTTTGACAACGGGGATAGAACCGAGGCCTTGGACTTGTTGAGGACCCTGGAAGGCGTGGCGCTTCGCCAGGGGGACCAGCTCTTTCTTTGCCACACCGCTTCTCGAAATCGAAGCGATGAAGTGCTTTGCCCTCTGCCTTTCGATTGGGGAAGAAGTCATCCTGGGCGCGTTAAGATGAACTTCAGCCGAGGGTGCCCCTACCTCTGCACCTTCTGTCCCAATCACCAGGGACGTCAATTCCGAGCAGGAGAAACTGACGAGCTGTGGCGCTTTTCAGCCTTGGCAGTCGCTGATAACCTCGCTTTACCCCCGGCCCTTGAGCAAAAAGTAGCGCGCTCTATCTCGGCTGCCCTCGGGGACGAAGTCGATATGAGATTGCGTTCGGCCTTGCATTTAATGGAGCAAGCCTGGGACCGCTATGACTGGAGAAGCTTGCTGAGCGGCTGCTTCGCGGATGTTATTGATCCTCGCTTAGAGGGCAAAACGGGGAGCGACCTCTTCATAGATCTGCTTGGCTTGGATCCTACAGTGATAGACCCTGGCCCACAGCTTCACGGCAGCCGGGAGCTTCGCGCTCTCTGGCTTTACTTCAAGACAATGCTGCTGGCGAGCCGGCAACTTTGGCGCAGGAATCCGACTGAGAGCCCGTTGTTGGAAGCTTTTGAGAGCATTGCTCGTCCACGCTTTACCATCGAGACCTCAGAGGACAACACCCTGGTGAATCGTCGAGTGATCACTGAGTATCTCGCCAAGCGTTTGCGCTATGATCTTGCCGGAGACTTTTTGTTTAACCCTGGGCAGAACACTATTCGAGATCTCATGAACAGTCGGGGTCAGGCCGACGAGGACTTCATCGCGCTGCTGGTCGATCAAAATCCCTTCGCGGTGGCCTTTGGTGCTGACGGGACCTCGAACGCGGTGCTCCGGCAAAATCGCAAGCCGGGCTATGGGGTCGAGGCCTTGGTCGCGGTGAACAAGGCCCTTGGGCGCTTTGAGGTGGAAGTCGCCAATAACTACATCTTGCTCACTCCCGAGACAAGCTTTCTTGAGGCGATGGAATCCTTTGCCTTGTGGTTGGTGCTTCCGGTTCCCTGGCGCGACTATGGCAACTCGATGAATCTCCGTGTCATCAAGGAAGATACAACGCTCACCAACGATGAAGGACTCATCTTTGACCCTGATGATGAGGGGTGGGACGGACCTTTTCGCGATCCTCAGCTGAAAGCCTTCATTGAAAAATGGAAGCTGAGTTCGTTGCTCAACCGCTCGAAGTTTTTGGCGAGCCTCCGTCGAATCTTTCTTGAAGATGAAGAAGCGGCCGTTGCCCTCGAATTGCTTGTCGAACGTTGGCAAGAAAATCCGGAGAAAGATGGAGAAATGAAGGCTCTCGCTGGCTTGATTGCGTGGGGGCGGCGGGATGGGCAAAGCGTCGGAGAAGCTCTGTTTGACTTGCGCTCCCGTGTTTACTCGGAGGCCTTAATCGATAGGCAATGCAAGGCAAGTTTGTCGGATTTATTGGAATCTACTTTTAAGGGACTCTCGTCAGGAGCGAAGACATCAGTATAATTCCGCCCAAAATCAAAATTAGTGAGGAATACATACTGTGGAAACTACACTTGTCTTATTGAAGCCCGATTCAGTCCAACGCCGCCTCATCGGCGCAATTCTCCAACGCTTTGAGAACAAGGGCCTTAAAATCCGTGGCATGAAGCTCATGCAGATCAGCAACGAGTTGGCCGCAAAGCACTACGCTGAGCACAAAGAGCGTCCCTTCTACCAAGGCCTCGTCGACTTCATGACAAGCCGTCCTGTCGTCGCTTTGGCGATCACTGGCCCAAAGGCTGTCTCTGTTGTTCGTAAGCTCATGGGCGCGACCTTCGGTTTCAACGCTGAGCCCGGAACTATCCGTGGTGATTTCGGCGTCTCAAACCAGTTCAACCTTGTTCATGGTAGCGACAGCCCTGAGTCAGCAGAGCGCGAAGTGGCGTTGTTCTTCAACTCAGATGAGCTTCTCACTTATCCTCGCCCCGAGGTGAAAACCGGGGGGCGCTTCTTTTTATTCGACTGTATTCCGGCTTGGTTGCTTACTCGTTGTGCTCCGGAGGATTGTAGAGCCAGCCTTCGGAGTGGGCTCGCTCGACAGCGTCTAAGACCCGTGGGTCATAGCGGCCATCTTCGTTTCGCATCCTTAAGAGGACATCCTGAGTTGGAATGTCTTCGCCAGCAGAGGCCGCGAGGGAGCAGTGTTCATCGAAGTCGTGGGCAACGGAAATGATGCGTGCTTCGAGAGGAATATCGTCATTGGCGAGGCCGTCAGGGACACCGCTACCGTTCCATTGTTCGGCTGAGTGCTGGATGGCGGGGACGAGGAAGCTCATGCCTTTGAGGCGATTTACAAAGGTCGTCCCGAGCTCAATGCGACGAGCGAGGAGAGCGGAACCTTCGAGGTCACGGTCGGCTTCTTCCATGAACAAGTCGCCAATATTGTGGAGCATCGCGGCGAGCTGGACGCGGCGATTGCGTCCGGCGGAGAGTCCGAGGGCTTGGGCGATGCCTGCGGCATATCCAGCGACCCGGGCGGAGTGGCCTTCGGAGTTTGGTTCGCGAAGTTCAACGGCAGCGACAAGCGCGCCAACGAGTTCGAGGTAAGACTTCTCCTGAGCCATTTGAAAGCTCATGCCCTGGATAGCCATTCCCGCTTGAATGCCGATGGCTGTGAGGAGTTCGAGGTCTTCTGAGGAGAAGGCTTCGGTGAGCTTGGAGGTGGAGAGGTAGAGGACCCCGGCGAGCTGGTCTGTGGTGACGAGGGGCGCGCAGATCACAGAGCGAATTTGCTTCATCACAACGCTGCCGTGGTCACGGAAGCGATCGTCGGTGGAGGCGTCGGAGGTCATGACGGCGCGGCCAAACTTGAGGACGCGACGAATGATGTTCTTCGAGACGACCGGTGCTTTCTTGCCTTCTTTTTCAAAGGCGCCGCTGAGAGTGATCTCTCCGCGTTCGGCGTGGCGAATGAAGCAATAACCGTGATCGGCTCCGACAGCTTCTGCAGAGAGGCGGATCACCTTCTTCGAGAGGCCTTTGACGTCCCGTTCGCTGGCCAAAGTCTTGGCGACTTTGTAGAGGACCTGGAGGTCACGAGACTCTTGAGTCTCTTGGGCTGGGTCAATTGTGAGGTCTTCATCGTCGGGGTTGTCACCAAGACGAATCACAGTTGTGGCGGCGAGGGAGTCGAGGTTTTTACCCGACCCGATGCGCCCACTGTCTTTGCCAGACTTCGAACGCTTGTCCTCGAAGACCATCATGGTCGAGCCGATTTTTACTTCGTCGCCAACCCGAAGGAGTTCCTCGGTGACCTTCTCTTCGTTGACATAAGTTCCGTTTCGGGAACCGAGGTCACGAATGAAGTACATCTCGCCAATTCGGAAGATCTCGGCGTGACGCCTTGAAACTCCTTGGTCGAGAATCTGAATGCCGTCGGCGATTTCGTCGCGGCCGATGACTAGGGAATCATCTTTAATGTTGAATTCGGCGCCCTTGTGGGGGCCATTCTTCACACGGATACGGGCCATGGATACCTCTAGTACACGTCGTTCACTGATCAACGAGTGGGACTATTGCTCATCTGTCCCCATGGAATAGGGTTTCAGAGTGATGCACATGGTCTCACAAAACTCATTTTTGCATCAAGGCTCTGATGCTTTGCTTCGTTCTTGTAAAGTTTCGGAAATCACTTTGCCATCTTGCATAATCACGTGGCGGTCGGCTCGCTTGGCCACTTCTTCGTCATGGGTCACGATGACATAGCTTCTGGATTCTTGTTCTCTTAAATGAAAGAGCAAGTCGAGAATCTTCTCTCCAGTTTCCTGATCAAGGTTTCCTGTGGGCTCGTCACAGAGCAAAATTTCAGGCTCAAGGAGCAAGGCGCGAGCGATGGCGACTCGTTGTTGCTCACCCCCGGAAAGTTGACTTGGAGTATGGGTGAGGCGGTGGCTGAGGCCGACCTGCTCAAGCAAGTGGAGGGCGCGATTGCGGAAATCTTTGCTTTTTCGACCATAATCGGCGGAGACCATGGCCGGGAGCAGCACATTCTCCAAGGCGTTGAGGTCCTTGAAGAGGTGATAAAACTGGAAGACGTAGCCGACGGAGTCGTTCCGGAAATCGGAGAGCTCGGTCGATGTCATTGTCGCGATGCTCTTCTCGCGGAAGAGGATGTCTCCGCGAGTGGGGCGATCGAAGGTTCCTAGCATGTGAAGGAAGGTGCTCTTCCCAGCGCCGCTTCGGCCTGTGATCGCGAGGATTTCGTTCTCGTAGACCTTCATGCTCACTTTGTTGACGACGGTGCGAGGCTCCCAGAGCTTCGTGGAATACCGAAGAAAACCGAGCCAACCAAAGAGCTTGTGGCCGATGCGATGCCTGAGGCTGGCGTCGACGCGCATCACCGAGAAGTAGTCTTTTTCGACGTCAATGGCTTCGAGGAGAATCTTGTTGTCACTCATAGCTGTGTTTCCTTTCTCTTTCACTCGTATCTCACGGCTTCCATAGGATCGAGATACGCCGCCCAGAGACCAGGAATAACCGCCAAGCAAATGGCTGTGGTGACGGTGACGCCCACAATTTGCATGATCTCCCCTATATCTATGAGAACTGGTATTTCTTCAAGGTAATAGACTTCGGGGGGAAAGGGATGCCAGCCGGTGACGGCATGGAGAACATCCGCTATTTCATTGAGGTAGTTGGATATGACGAGTCCCAACCCGATGCCCAGGCCGACTCCTAACAAGGTGAGTATGATGCCCTGGCCGACATATATTCGGAGAACCCCCATGGTCGTCCCACCCAGGGCTTTGAGAATCCCCAGGTCTCGGGCTTTCTCTCGCACGGACATCAGTAAGATGACGAAGATTGTTCCCATGGCGGAGAGGACGATCATCGAGGTAATGAGGCGGATCATGACCTTCTCCATTTTCACCGCCTTGAGGAGGTTTTGGTCCTTCTCCTCCCAAGTCTGCGCCGGGCTACGGCGAGGGAAAATGCCGGCCTCAATGAGGGTTGCGACGTAGCTTCCGATCGAGCTTCGGACATTCTTGGCTTCATAGCCCTCTTTGCATTTAATGGAGATTCCAGAGATACGCTTTTCGACGTTGACGAACTTCTGTGCGCTTTCGAGCGACATAAAGAGCTTGCGACGGTCGGGTTCGTAGAAGCCGCTCTGGAAGGCGCCGACAATGACGAATTTATTGTTCTCAGTGACCTCGTTTGAGTCGGAGGCGGTTGACAGCTCAATAATGTCGCCGACGTACAGCTCATAGAATTTGAGGAAGTAGATGCCCACTAAGACACCTGGATACTTCTTTTTCATCCGC
This sequence comes from Planctomycetota bacterium, assembly GCA_029210225.1. Lineage (GTDB taxonomy): Bacteria > Planctomycetota > J058 > J058 > JARGOJ01 > JARGOJ01. The sequence goes on along the minus strand of JARGOJ010000066.1, from coordinate 1,911 downwards.
TGGTTGTTGTCGTCAAATGGTCGATAGCCTTCGTTCAGGCGCTTGTAGATCGTTTCGATGTCCGGTTTTTCCGGCAGGTCTGCGAGCTGTGCCTTATGCCCGGCGGCAAGTTCTCCTCCCGAGCGAATCTCCTCTTCATATCGAATCTCATGGATTTTTCTTGGTGAGAGGATGTATTCGCCAAATTTTGTGACCTTCGATTCGAGGGTGGGGTCCATCCCTCGCAGAAAGCAGTAGTCGATACGTTTCCTGTGTTTATAGAGTGCGGGGTTGTCGACGTAGGGTGAGATCTCTTCGACGCCTTCAACGTCGCGCATTTTGCGGTAGATCTCGTTGAGAAGCTCTTGTTGAACGCGCTTGCGCTCTTCGGGCTCTCTGTAGGCTGCGTAGGATTGTTCGGCGGGGAATGAGAAGGGCCGGGGGCCCCAGACCATGAGGTCGGAGAGGGTGCCTCGGACCTTGTTTCGAAACTCTTCTGAGAAGCCGTTCATGACGGAGGGGGCGATGACGAGGAAAACGACTGAGAAGCCGATGATGAGCACAGCGATATAGCTGAGCACGCGATTACGGAGGTAACGGAGAGTTAGGAAAGCCAGATATTTCCGTCCGTAGAGCGTGGCGAAGGCGATGACGAAGCAGAAGGCTATGAAGCCTGTGGTGCCTATGAGGGAATAGTATTTTGGGTCCATGAACGGTTCTCATCCTCGTAGCGTTTTGAGAGTCGATGCTGGTTAAGACTCTCATCGGCCAAATTGTCCGGCGAATTATGCTTTATTCGCGCCAAAATCCAAGATCCGGGCGGGGTCGCTCATCGCGGGGGCAGGAATCTTGCCCGATTGGGACACTTATTCCTAGATCGAAGTCGCGGGAAGAAAGTCTTTCTTGTGATTCGCAGGCGTAAGATCGGCCGAGCAAGACCCTTTGGAAGTCCATGCTCAAGCTTTGCAACGTCTTCAAAGTCAGTAATAGAAAGGTAGACGCGGGGGCATATCAGTCGGGTTTGAGAATAATAGTACTTTCCTGGGCGGGTAAAAGTTCTGCGCCCAAACTTCGTCGGAGGATTCTGCTCTCTTTCGTTGTACCCAACACTATAATGGGCGAGTCGCCATAGGAGGTTTCTTATATGAGTGTTGGGCGTATCCAAAAAAATACAGGTTTTGCCGTTGTTATCGCGGCGGTCACGTTCTCTGCGTTAGCTTTGAACCATGGAATTGCCTCGGCTGACGTCTTGGTTATGAAAAATGGTTCGCGCCTTGAAGGAGAAATCGTCGATCAGAAAGACGGTCTCCTGAAGGTCAAGGTCAACGAGTCGGCATTTGTCGAAGTCCAAGCGATTCAAGTGGTCAAGATCATTAAGAAGCCGACCCGCTGGCAAGTGCTGGCCCAGCGTCGTGCACAGATTAAAAAAGGCGATGTCGAAGCTCTCTTCGAGTTATCAAAATGGTGCAAGAAGAACTTCTTGGCCAAAGATAGCCGCCGCATTTGCGAAGAAATCATCGCGTTGAATCCGGACCATCTCGGCGCTCGGGCTGTTCTGGGCTATGTGAGAAGCAGCGGCCAATGGATATTGGAGAAGGATTTCTACAAGGCTAAGGGCTATGTTCGCTACAAAGGCCGGTGGATTCCAAGAGAAGAAGCCGACCGTGAGAAGCTCAAGATCACCTTGAAAAAACGCATCTTCACGCTGCTAAAATACTATCGTCGCGGCAACAAGAAGGCTGTGGAAGCAAGCGAAGAGATCCTGGGTCTCGAGCCCAAAGAATTGGCTGGGACTTTACTCCTTCCTTATCTCGACGAGAAAAAAGACAGCATTCGCCGCTTGATCGCGGAGGCCCTGGGCAACACCGGCTACGACGCCGCAGCGCTCCCCTTGCTCGAAAAAGCGCTGAACGATGACACCTATTCGGTCGC